>JAKZWC010000048.1:0-7278 GCA_047515735.1 Spirochaetales bacterium
GGGGGGGCAGCGTCGCGCTGCACTGGTCGTCGTTGTTCTACTGGTCCTGGTTACGGGTGTAGGCGCCGGACAGTCGGCGATGGATCTCGAGCAACTGGTGCGCGCCGCCATGTCCCGTGACGAGGCTCTGCAGCAGCGGCAACTGGAGGTGCGCAACCGGGAACTCGCCCTGGCTCGCAAGGCGGCGCTCAAGGGGTTCGGGCTCGCTCTGAACTTCGGCGGCCCGGAAACCAATCGCGAGTTTCTTACGCTGGCGGACGGCGTCGATATCCGTTACGGAATCGATTCCAGTCTGGTAGCCAGCCTGCCGCATCCGTTCGGCAGCATCTCGACGACCGCCACGATGACCGGACCGGTGGACGAACCGGAAGCGAGTCCGGGATTCTGGCGCTGCTCCGAGCAACAGGGTGCTGGTTTCCGCGACTGCGTGCAGGTGCCCGGAAAGCCGGCCGAAGAGGAGCCGTGGGAGCTGCCGCCGTACGTGTCGCTGGGGCTCGCCACACGGATCGAGCAGCCGCTCGGCTCGTTACTCGGCCTCGATGCCACCCCGGGTGACGATCTGGAGGCTACCCATGCGGTGGTACAGGCGCAACGCGCCGTGCGCCTGCGGGTACGCGCCATCACGCGCGACCTGCTGCAACGCATGACGGCCATCCTGCAGCGGCGGATCGCCGCGCGGCGCAGCCTGCACGCGATTGCCGAGCTGGAGGATGAGGTGGTCCGCCGCCGCGACGTGTTCCAGGACAACGAGCAGAGCCACGGGTTCCAGACCCTGTTGTTCAACCTCGAGCGCGAACGGCGCGGACTGGAAACCACGCAGCTCATCCTGCAGCAGGACCTCGACGCGTTCGAGCAGCGCACCGGCACGCGCCAGTTCGGCTCCCTCTCCGAGGCGCCCCTGACTCTGCCGGCAGCGGAACAGGTCGACCGCGCACCGGCGGTGGTGGACGCTGCGGTGGACCTGCGTGTCGGCGAGCACCGCATGCGCGAAGATGGCAACAGCCGCTGGCCGGAGGTGACGCTCAACGCCGGCTACGACTGGCGCGAGAGCAAGCTGTCGTTGGGCTTCGGCTTCAACTTCACGCTGCCGATCGTCGACGGCGGCCTGCAGCAGATACAGACCGAGCAGTTGAACAACGCGCTGCGGGCCGCCGAGCTGGCCGGGACCGCGGCCAGGCGCGAGTTCGCGGATGCCCTGGTTGACGCCGAGCGCCGCTTCCGCGAGCTGGAGTACCGCACCTGGGAACAGCGCGAGCTCATCCGGCTGGCGCAACTGAAGGTGGTGGAGACGAAGGCTGCGCTGGAGGCGGGCGTCGTCGTCCCGTCGGAACTGGTGCAGGCGGAGCTGGACCACGAGCTGCTGGCCCTGGAAGGGGAGATCATGCGCGCGGATCGCTGGCTGCTGAAGCTCGAACTCGATGCCCTCGTCGATGCCGATCCCCTGGACTTTGCGGCCACCCCGTAGGGTTCCCGCCGTGCAACGTGGTGTCTCGGCCGGGAGATCCGGCGGCGCCGCCAGCGCGTCCCACGGCTGCCTCCGGTGCGCACGCAGTGGCCGCGCGGCAGATATTTCGGTACCCTGGTTGTTACTATGACGGTAGTGTTGGCAGTCGGCATCATGATGCTGTTGGCGGTGTTCCTCGGTCTGCGCGTGCTGTTCGGGAAGGACGAAGAGGTGCGCAAGCCGGGCTGTTCCAACGCCAATGCCTTCATGGACCAGCAAGAGGCCTGTCCGGTATGCGGCATTACGCCGGGGCAGAACTGTGCCAACGAAACCCCCGCGCCATCCGCCGGCGCTGGCGCCAAGCAACCTCCGCCCGTCAGGTAATCGCGACGCTCACCTTCCGCTCGGGGCGCTGGTGGAGGTGCGGGTGTCCCGGCATCCCCACTCCGATCCGTATCGACGGGCCGTCGCCCTTGGGAAAGATGTGATGGAAGGTGAGCGCGGGAACGAAGATGAAGTCTCCGGCGCGCGCGTGGACGATCTCTTCCCGACCTTCGATCACCCAGTCGATCTCGCCCTCCATCACCACCCACCACTCGTCGTAATCGTGCACGTGGCGGTCGTTGATGGTGCCCGGCGGCTGGCAGATCGCGGTGGCGACCACATGCTCCAGCAGCACCACCGGGCGGGCCCACGGCGGCGGCCCCATCTCGCGCTTGATCTGCTCCAGATTGATGCTGTTGCGGGTTGCGCCCAGAATCGGATTGTTCAGCATGCTTCCACTCCTTGGTAAACGGCCTGCCGACAGGGTAGTCCGAGACCGCGCTTCCGTCGAGCCTGTTGCCGCCGATCGGCGGTTGGACGCCGCCGCGGCTCCTTCAACCCGTGACTCGCTGGCGTGAGACGGGTATAAATGTTCACGACGACGCATGGGCTCAGCATATTTAGTCATGGAGGTTCATCCGCACTGGGCGACGAGGCCGGAGCAGATGGGCAGCAAGGACAAGTTCTGGTACCGTGATCCGGACGATCCTCATGAATGTGACTGGCTGTTCAAATTTCCGACCGAGAACACCGGTCAGCATTGGGCGGAAAAGATCGCCTACGAGCTTGCCCGCAGGATGCATGTCGCCGCAGCGAGAGTGGAGCTCGCACTGTGTCATGTTGAGGATGGCGAGCCATCTCGCGGATCGGCAGCACGGGGTTTTCCGTCTGACTACGAGCTGTATCATGGTAACCAGATTCTTGTCGGTATGGACCAAGCCTACGATCCTGAGTTTGTCATTCGTCTTGTCGACTACAATCTTTGCGAACTAAGGTTACTGTCATGAACAGCCAAAAAACACTATTCCTGGGTTGGAGAGATCCACTAGCGCATCGCTGGTATCCCGTTGGGAGACTGGATGTGCATAATTCACTTCCTCAATACTCCTTCGGCTATACGCATGGGGCCGAGGAAGCTGCGGCGCAAAGTGGATTCGTTCCACTATACGATTTCCCGGACTTCTATCACCGATATACGTCTCATGGGCTCTTTCCGCTGTTCAAGAACCGCGTCATGAACAACCAGCGCAAGAGCTTTCACGAGTACCTGTCGTTTCTTGACATTCACGAAGCAGCTCCTGATCCACTGGGGATTCTTGCGGTCGACGGTGGCTACCGGGCCACTGACAACTTTCAGGTGTTCCCCAAGATCCAGAAACAGGAGAACGGCGCATTCCGGTGTCGTTTCTTTCTGCACGGCTGGCGCCATACGAACGTCGATGTTCAGAAAGTGATCGACTCGCTGCATTCGGGAGAGACCCTGTACGTCACCGTGGAGCTTACCAACCCGGAGACCCAGCTTGCGATCCAGATTCAGACGACGGACTACCACATGATCGGCTGGGCACCCCGTTACCTGGTGGACGACCTGGTTAAGGCGATGGCGCACGCGCCGGGTGACTACCAGGCTCGTGTGGTGAAGATCAATCCCGTGCCCGCGCCATCCATGCAGCGGGTCCTGATCGAGTTGAGCGGTCACTGGCCGCCTGACCACGAACCGATGTCTGCAGACGAGTTTCAGCTATTGAGTGAGGTATGAAGTGAAGGCACTTGTGACCGACGATTGGGTCGTGCGTTACGTGAATGAACTCAAGGCCGAGTTTCCCGCCGTCGAGTTCGTGCGGGAGGCAGCCGCGGACGTCGAGGTGATTATCGGCCACGTCGACAACGAAGTGCTGGAGAGGGCGCGGCACGTTAAGTGGATCCAGTCCCTCAGTGCCGGCGTCGAGTGGCTGCGCAACGCGCCGGCCTTGGCGGACACCGACATCGTGGTCACCAACGCCCGCGGGGCGCATGCGGCGACCATCGCCGAGCATGCGTTCGGCATGCTGGTATTCCTCACGCGGCGCTTCGATGCCCTCTACCGCGCCCAGCAGGAGCGGGTCTGGCTGCAGCCGGCACCCACGGGCACCGTGGGCCTTTCCGGCCTGACCATGGGCGTGATCGGGTTGGGTCACATCGGCCGGGCGATCGCGGTGCGGGCGCACGGGTTCGCCATGAAGGTGATCGCCGTGGACGCCCATGAGCTGCCGAAGCCGGACTACGTGGCGGAGCTGCGCCTGCTCGACGGCCTGCCGGACCTGCTGCGCCGCGCCGACGTGGTGGCGGTAGCCACGCCCATCACCGAGCGGACGCGCGGCATGTTGGGACCGCGAGAGCTGGCGCTGCTGAAGCCCGGCGCCTACCTGCTGGTCATGTCACGCGGTGGGATCGTGGACGAGCCGACGCTGGTGCGCCTGCTGCGCGACGGCACGCTGGCCGGGGCGGGGCTGGATGTCACAGCCGTGGAACCGCTGCCCGCCGACAGCGAGCTGTGGGATGCCCCGAACATCATCATCACCCCGCACAGCTCGCCGGTCTCCGAGCAGACCCACGCCGCGGTCACGGCCATTCTGCGGCGCAATCTGAGCCACTACCTGGCGGGAGAGCCGCTGGAGAACGTGGTCGACAAGAAGCTCGGCTACTGACGCGGGGCACCGCCGCGAAGCTGACGCCCGCCGCCGGAAACTCCCGCCTTACACCGCCGCGATGTAGCCGCCGTCCACCACCAGGCTGGAGCCGGTGATCCACTCGCCGTCTTCCGAGGCCAGGAACACGACGGCGCGGCCGATGTCGCGCGGCTTGCCGAAGCGCGGCAGGGCGGTGCGCCGGCGCGCCTCCTCCACCTGCTGCGGCGTCATGTAGTCCTGGATCGCGGTCTCTATGTAGCCCGGACAGATGGCGTTGCAGGTGATGCCGTGCGGGCCCAACTCCAGCGCCGTGTCCCGCGCCAGGTTCACCAGGGCGGCCTTGCTGGCGGCGTATGGCGCGCTGCCCCCGCCGCCGTAGGCGTGCACCGAGGCGATGTGGATGATGCGCCCCGCGGCAGAGCGCTTGAGGTGCGGCACCGCCAGCTTGGTGGCCACGAAGGCGGCGCGCAGGTTCACCGCCATGATGCGGTCGAACTCCGCCAGCGGGAGTTGCTGCGAGTCGGCGACCGTGGTGATGCCGGCGTTGTTGACCACGATGTCCAGACCCCCGAGTTCGCCCACGGTGCGCTCCACCAGCGCCGTGATCTGCGTCTCGTCGGCGACGTCGGTGGGGACGAACAGCGCGCGCCCTCCCAGCTCGGCGATTGCCGCCGCGGTCGGCGGCTGCGGCTCGGTCTCGTGGTAGATGCCGATCTTGGGATCCTCGCGGATATCGGCTACCGCCACGGCGGCGCCTTCGCGCGCCAGCTCCAGGGCGATCCCACGGCCGATGCCGGAACTGGCGCCGGTGACGATGGCGACTCGATTCTGCAGACGCATGCGCCTATTGTATGCCATCTGCGCCGCCGGCCGTCGGGCCGGTTACAGGCCCGGGACGATCTCCGATTCCTTGAGCACCACGTCGTGGGCACCGCCTTCGCGCAGGCTGGTGGCGGAGACCACCGTCAGCCGCGCTTCCCGGTGCAGCGCCGCGATGCCGGTGACGCCACAGTTGCACATGGTGCTCTTGATCTTGCCCAGGGTCTGGTTGAGGTTGTCGCGCAACTCGCCGGCGTAGGGCACGTAACCGTCGATCCCCTCCTCAAAGGCGAGTCCGCTCGCCTGCGCATGGCCGTTGTAACGCTGCCAGTTGCGGGCCCTGATGGTGCCTTCGCCCCAGTACTCCTTGACGAAGTTGGTGCCCATGCGGATACGCGGCGCGGGACTCTCGTCGAAGCGCGCGAAGTAGCGTCCCATCATCACGCAGTCCGCCCCCATGGCCAGCGCCAGGGTGATGTGATAGTCGTGGAAGATGCCGCCGTCGGCACAGATCGGGATGTACTCGCCGGTCTCCTGCAACAGCCGGTCGCGGGCCGCCGCCACGTCCAGCACCGCGCTGGCCTGACCTCGGCCCAGCCCCTTCTGCTCGCGCGTGATGCAGATCGACCCGGGGCCTACGCCCACCTTGACGAAGTCAGCGCCGGCCGCGGCGAGGTAGCGGAACCCCTCGCCGTCCACCACGTTGCCGGCGCCGATGCACACGCTGTCCCCGTAGCGTTCCTTCACCCACGCCAGGCAGTCGTGCTGGAACTCGGAGAAGCCGTCGGAGGAATCGATGCACATCACGTCGGCCCCCGCCTCGATCAGGCTGGGCACGCGCTCGGTGTAGTCGTGGGTGTTGATGCCGGCGCCCACCATGAGCCGCTTCTCGTGATCGATCAGCTCGTCGGGGTTCTCCTTGTGCTCGTCGTAGTCCTTGCGGAACACCAGGTAGCGCAGCCGGCGCTCGTCGTCGATGATCGGCAGGCAGTTGAGGCGGTGCTCCCAGATCAGGTTGTTGGCCTCGGGCAGGGTGATGCCGTCGTGGCCGTACACGAGGTCCTTGAACGGAGTCATCAGGTCCGCCACCGGCTGCTCCAGGGCGACGTGGCCGAGGCGGTAGTCGCGGCCGGTGAGGATGCCCAGCAGGCGGCCGTCGGCGGCGCCGCTGTCGGTCACCGCCATGGAAGTGTGTCCGGTGGTGCGGCTGAGGTCCAGCACGTCGCGCAGCGTTGCCTGCGGCGTTACGTTGGTGTCGCTGACCACGAACCCGGCCTTGAACTTCTTGACCCGGCGCACCATCTCCGCCTGCTGCGCTATCGGTTGTGAGGTGAAGATGAACGCCAGTCCGCCGGAGCGCGCCAGCGCCACCGCCATGGTGTCGTCCGATACCGACTGCATCATCGCCGAGATCAGCGGCACGTTCAGGGTGAGCCGAGCGGCAGCGGGCGGGCGGTGGCGGGCCAGCGGCGAGCGCAGGCTGACGTTGGCGGGAATGCACTCCCGCCGCGTCAGGTTGGGGAGCAGCAGGTACTCGCTGAACGTGCGCGAGATTCCCGGTACTACAGTGGCCATGCGGGTCTCCTCTCGTAGATGGGATGAGGTTGCGACGCACCACCACGTGGTGCGGTAACAGGCGGACGGATTGGTTGGGGGCGCGAGCGCGCGACGGCCCGCCCCGAACGGGGCGGCCGGCAGTCAGACTGAGACGGTCTGGCCCTGGGGCGCACGCAGCGCACCGGTGAGCATGCGCTCGGTCGTGTCCCAGCTCATGCACTCGTCGGTGATGGAGACACCGTAGCGAAGCTGGCCGGGATCATCGGAGATACTCTGGCGGCCTTCGAACAGATTGCTCTCCAGCATGGCGCCGATGATCGGGCTGGAGGGGGACTGCGCTCGCTGTTCCAGCACGCTGTTCCAGGCGGTTTCCTGGTTCTGATGTTTCTTGCCGGAGTTGTCGTGACTGCAATCCACCATCAGCACGGGCGGCAGTCCGGCACGTTCCAGCATCGAGACCGCGGC
>JAKZWC010000049.1:0-8342 GCA_047515735.1 Spirochaetales bacterium
GGGTACCACGCCGGCCGCCATCGACTGTTGCCTGGAGGTGGCCGACGAAACCGACGTGCAGGTGGCGATCCACACCGACACGCTCAACGAAGCGGGCTTCGTGGAGGATACGATCCGCGCCATCCGGGGCCGTACCATTCACACCTTCCACGCCGAGGGCGCCGGCGGCGGCCATGCGCCCGACATTCTGCGGGTGTGTGGCGAGGCCAACGTGTTGCCCAGTTCCACCAACCCCACGCGGCCGTTCACCGTCAACACGGTGGCGGAGCACCGCGACATGCTGATGGTGTGCCACCACCTCGATCCCTCGATTCCGGAGGACGTGGCGTTCGCGGATAGCCGCATCCGGCCGTAGACCATCGCCGCCGAGGACATCCTGAACGACTTGGGGGCGTTCAGCAGCATGGCCAGCGACAGCCAGGCGAGGGGGCGGGCCGGAGAGGTGATTACCCGCACCTGGCAGACCGCGCACAAGATGAAAGTGCAACGCGGCGCGCTCCCCGGCGACCCGGCCGGCCACGACAACGGGCGCATCAAGCGCTACGTCGCCAAGTACACCATCTGTCCCGCCGTGGCGCACGGGGTCGGTACCCTGATCGGGTCGGTGGAGGTGGGCAAGCTGGCGGACCTGACACTGTGGCATCCCGCGTTCTTCGGGGTGCACCCGCAACTGGTGCTCAAGGGCGGGTTCATCGCCTTTGCCGCCATGGGCGATGCCAACGCCTCCATCCCCACGCCGCAGCCGGTGTGGGGCCGGCCCATGTTCGGGGCCCACGGCGCCGCCCGTGCTTCCACCTGCCTCACCTTCCTGAGCAGTGCCGCCATCGAGACCGTGGCCGGCGGCGGCCTGCCGGCCCTGCGCCGGCGCCTGGAGCCGGTGCGGGACACCCGCAGCCTGAGCAAGCGCGACCTGCCACTCAACGACGCGCTCCCGGTGATGGAAGTGGATGCCGACTCCTACAACGTGCGTGCCGACGGCGAGTTGCTGGTGTGCGAGCCCCTGGCTGCGGTCCCGCTCGCCCAGCGCTACTTCATGTTCTAGGGACATGGACGGCCACAAGCTGAACCGTCTGTTGGTGCTGGCGGACAGCGCGTTCCCGACCGGCGCGTTCGCCCACTCCTGGGGGCTGGAGTGGGCGATCCGGAACGGCTCGGTTACCGACACCGCCAGTCTGGCCGCCTGGGTCGGCGATGCCGTGCGCTTCGGTGTCGCGCCCCTGGAGGGCCGCGCCGTGGCCCGCGCCGCGACCGCAGCACAGCGCACCACTCGCGGCGCCGCTCCGGCGGAGCCGGACGTTGCGCGCCGCCTGGGGCGGCTGAGCGACGAGGCAGCCAGCTTCCTGCCCTCGCGGGAAGCGCGGGCAGCCGCCGCCCAACTCGGGCGTTCGCTGCTGACCGCCGCCGGCGCGGCATTCGCCGGCCTGCGCGAGAGCAGGTCCTACCGGGCCGTAGTGGAGATCGCTCGGGGCAACGAGCAGCGGCTGCAGCATCCGGTGGCGTGGGGCTTCCTGGGCGGCGCGCTGAACCTCGAGGCAGGAGCGCTGGTGCAGGCGTATCTGCTGAACACCGTGCGCCAGTGGACGCAGGTAGCGATGCGAATCGTTCCTATTGGCCAGACGGCGGCTCTGGCGGTGGTCGGCGGCCTGCTGGATGAGCTTGCCGAGCTGGCACACGGGGTCATCAGCACGCGTCGCCCGCTGGCGGCCATCACTCCCGGATGGGACCTGGCCGTGCTCGGCCACGGCGAGCTGGCGGCGCGCTACTTCCGCAGTTGAGGAGATGAACGAATGGATCTGAACAACGGCCACCACCGGCATCACGAGCACCAGCGCACCGGGCTCGTGCGCTTCGGCATCGGCGGGCCGGTGGGCTCCGGCAAGAGCCACCTGCTGCTGCGCCTGTGCCAGGCGCTGGGCTGCGACCACTCCATCATCGCCATCACCAACGACATCTACTCGCGCGAGGACGCCGATTTCCTGATTCGTGCCGGCGCACTGGGCGACGGACGCATCGTGGGGGTGGAGACCGGCGGTTGCCCGCATGCCGCCGTACGCGACGACATTTCCCTGAATGCCGACGCCCTCGAACGCCTGCAGGAGCGGTTCGCGGACGCCGGCATGGCGTTCATCGAAAGCGGCGGCGACAACCTGGCCGCCAGCTTCAGCCCTGACCTGGTGGACTACCAGATCTACGTCATCGACGTAGCCCAGGGTGGAGACATCCCGCGCAAGGGTGGACTGGGGATAACCCGCAGCGACCTGCTGGTGGTCAACAAGGTGGACCTGGCTCCCTACGTCGAGGTGGATCTGGAGCGGATGGCGGCCGACGTGCGCGCCGCACGCGGCGACCTGCCGTTCGTGACCACCAATCTGAAAACCGGCACCGGCGTCGAGCGGGTGGCGGCCTGGGTGCGTGCGGCCTGTGCCGCAGTCGGCCAGCGCCACGGCCCGCCGGCCTGGGGCGTGGCGGGGCACCACCACCTACACCATAACTGAGCTCGCCCGGCGCGCTGCCATCGCTACGGGACGGCGTCCGCGCGGGAAACCCCACTGCATCGGCAGCGCGGTACATTGACCGTATGAACGCGACCGACCGCGGCGAGTTGCGGCTCACGGTGCAGGGCAGACGCTGGCGCACCCGCTACCGGGCGCCGCTGTTCGTCAATGTGCTGCCCTCGGCGCACGGCACCCTGCTGGCGTTCCCGGTGGACCAGGGCGGCGGCCTGCGCAACGGGGAGCGTCACCTGCAGCGGGTGCTGCTGGATCAGGGTGCCGAGGTGACCTGGACGCCGCCCGCCAGCACCCTGTGCCTGCCGGCAGCCGACGCCGCCAGCGCCCACCTGCAACTGGTCGCCAATGTGCAGGGCGCCAGCTACCTGCGTGTCGCGGGCCGGCCGTTGATCCCGTATGCCGGGGCTGCCGTGGTGCAAACGACCGTGGTGAGGGTATCCGCCGGCAGCGAGTGTCTGCTGTTGGAGAGCGGTTGCCCCGGTCGCGTTCAGATGGGCGAAAGCTGGGCGTTCACCCATCTCGCCTATCACCTGACGGTGCTGCACCAGCACACGGTGGTGTACCGCGAACGCTGGCAGCTACGGCCGCCTGAAGTGCCCCACGCGGCGAGCGGCTTCGACGGCAAGCTGGGGTGGGCGACCTGCGTGGCATGCGGCCCGCGGCCGCTGGCCGAGCTGGAGGCGCTGCGCCGCTGGCTCACCGCGAACGGTGCGACGGTGAGGTACGGCAGCCTCGGCGCCGACCTCGCGGTGGCCCGCATTCTGGATCCCCACGGGGCGCTGGTCACCGGGCTGGCCGACCGTGTGCTGCATGGCTCCGGCACGCCAGACGACGGTCCGCATCCAGCTCCCGAGCCTCGCGCACTCGAAACTACGGTTCGCTGACGGACACCCGCTGATTCACGGCCACGCCGTACAGGGTCTGGCGGGTGCCGCCCGGCCACTCGATCGCCACGGCGGCGACTCGCTCCAGGCCTGGTCCGAGACCGAGGTGGACGACGGCCTCGTTCTGGCCCAGGTAGTTGTTGCCGCCGCCGCGCACCCGTACCACGCGCCGTTCCGGCGCCGCCGCGCGCGCGGTCACGGTGATCCGGGCGCCGACGCCCTGCCGGTTGGCCGCCCTGCCCTCCAGCCGCAGCTGCAGCCAGCGATTCGGCCCCGCGCGGCCCGCACGGTTGGTCTCGTTGCGGTAGAGCACCGGGCGGCCGCTGTTGTGCACCACCAGCAGGTCCAGGTCGCCGTCCGGCTCCAGGTCGAACGCCGCCAGCCCGGTGCCGACCCCGGTGGCCCGCAACCCCTCCTGCCGTGCCACCTCGGTGAACCGGACGCTGCCGTCGTTGCGCCACAGCCGCATCGGATCGTCGGCGAAGCCGGTGGTGTTGGCGGTGTAGGGGACCTTCGCGGCGTAGTCCACGCCGGTCGCCAGCACCAGGTCCAGGTCACCGTCGTTGTCGTAGTCCAGGAAAGTGGTGCCCCACCCCCAGGAGCCGTCGCGCACCCCTGCCGCGTCGGTGGCGTCTTCGAAGAAGCCGCGGCCCAGGTTGCGGTACAGCCGGTTGCCGTCGCGGTAGGGCACGCCCTCCTCGTAGATGGCGCTCACGAGAACCAGTCCAGGAGACCGTCGCCGTCGTAGTCGCCCAGCGCGGACCCCATGCCGTACTCGTCGGTGCCGACCCGCGCCCCGATGGTGCCGTCGATGAAGCGGCCGTCGCCCAGGTTCCAGTAGAGCTGGCTGGTGTTGTGGTCGCCAGCGATCACCAGCTCGGGATAGAGATCGTCGTCCAGCGGTACGAAGCTGGAGGTGAGGGTCTGCCCCTCGGCCAGCGGGTTGACCGCGATGATGCGGTGCTGGGAGACGCCGCCGGCGCGGGTCACATCCTCGAAGTGGCCCGGCGCGTCCGCCCCGCGGTTTCGCAGCAGCCGCGCGTTGCTCTGCGCGCCGACGGTCATCTGCCGCAGGAACCGCCATTCGGTGGTGTGCAGGTCGAGATAGCCGTCCAGGTAAGCGGGTCCGAAGGCGTCGTCGGTGACATCCGCGAAGGTGCCGTCACCCCGGTTCCGGTAGAGGATGTCGCTGTCGTCCAGACGGGTGACCTACAGATCGACGAGGCCGTCGCCGTTGTAGTCGCCGGCGGCCACCCCGCCGGTCTTGTAGCTCTGCATCGCGGCCGGGGTGTAATCCGAGCGCCGAAACTGCACGTAGTCGATGCCCGCGGCGGCCGTCACGTCGAGAAAGGTCTGCGCCATCCCCGGCACCGCAATGGCTGCAGCCAGGGCTGTGCCGAGCCACGCCCACCTCACTCCTTCACCGCTCCCACCAGAATCCCCTTGATGAAGTAGCGCTGCAGGAACGGGTAGACCATCACGATCGGGAGCACCGTTACCAGCATGGTCGCGAACTGCACGCCCTCGGGATTGAGATAGTTGGCCATGGTCTCATCCTGCAGCGCCGCCATTCCTGAACGAAGCTGCCCAGGCTGCTCTGCTTGATGATGCGCAGCAGGACCGCCTGCAGCGTCTCCAGGTCTTCCGAGCGCGTGAAGTACACCGTGTCGAACCAGGAGTTCCACTGCGCGACGCCGGCGAACAGGGCGATGGGGGCGATCATCGGCAGCGATATCGGGAAATAGATCCGCACGAAGATGCGGAAGTAGCCGGCGCCGTCGATATCGCACGCCTCGTACATCTCCTGGTCGATGCCGGCGATTACCGCCAGGTAGATGATCGATCCCCAGCCAACCTCTTCCAGAAGTCGGACAGGACCAGCAGCGGCCAGAAGAAGCTCCTGTCGGCGATCAGATCCACCGGCTCGCCGACCAGTCCCAGGCCGAGCAGCAGGGCGACGGGGCGATTGACCACCGGGCACCGGGTCGGGCGTTGAACGGCGAGGTCGGAGTGGGCCGCAGGAAGTTGTACATCATGCCGCCCACCACCACCCAGGAGATGAAGTGCGGGAGATAGGACACGGTCTGCATTGTCTTCTTGAGGCCGGGCTGGATCACCTCGTTGAGCATCAGGGCGAGCAGCACCGGCGGCAGCGACAACAGTCCCAGCTTGAGCACCGAGATGACCAGGGTGTTGCGCAGGACCACGCTGAAGTTGGGCGCCTTGGAGAAGTCGATGAAGTGCTCCAAGCCGCCGCTGGAGGCCCAGGGACTGGCCAGGATGCCGGTGAACACATCGTAGCGCTTGAAGGCGATGACGATGCCGTACAGCGGCAGGTAGTTGAACAGGATGGTGGCCAGCAGCGACGGCAGGATCATCAGGTGCAGCATGTGGATGCCGCCGTCGGTCCACCGTCGCTGTCTGCGCGTGAGCGGCCTGGCCCGGGGCTGTTGGGTGAGTTCGCTCATCGCGCCACTTATAGTAGCGAAAGGGGCGGCGGCGCGCGTCGGTTACGCGCGGCACCACCCCTCGCGGATTCGTGAACGGGTCGACCCCTACAGGCCGACGCTGTACTTCGCGACGCGGGCGTCGCGTCCGTCCAGCACCTGGCTGTACCAGGCGTTGAGCTTGTCCAGCCCCAGGTCGCGCATGGTGGCGATCATCTCGTCGTAGCGTGCCTGCACCTCATCCCCGGGTCCGGAGATGATCTCGAAGATCTGTGTGCTGTAGTAGTCCTTGATGGTCGCGGCGACCTTCTCCTCCTCGGAGCCGGCCGAATAGTTGTCCACGCCGCGGTTCCAGGCCAGGTCGGTGTAGTTCGCGAACGCGGTCGAGTGGACCTCCTTGCCGACGTCGTCGAGGAACATGAAGCCCTGCGCCTCGCCCCAGTACTTGTCGCGGAACAGATACATGGCGCTCAGTCCGTACTTGGCGCGGGACACCTGCGGCGGGTTCGCCGCCAGGTACTCCCGCACATGGTCCCTCACCACCGGGATGTCCCAGCCGTCCACGATTCTGGGGTCGGAATGGACACCCTCGATCCCGTAGATGATGCGCTTTTGGGTGATCTCCTGGGCCAGGTAGTCCAGCCACTGGAGCGCCCGGTCGGGACGCTTCGCCTGCTTGGTGATCATCGTGCCAGTGCCGCCGACGCCGCCGCGCAGGTCGTCGATCTCGTACTTCATGTGCGGCTCGATCGTGAACGCCGGCAGCATGATGTAGCGCAGGCTCTCCACGCCGATCTTGTCGGCCAACGGCTGGCGGGCCTCGATGAAGGTCGGGTTGTTGTGAATGCCGGCGGCGTTGTCGGCGTCCTGGTTCAGTTCGGAGAACAGCTTGGTGAGCATGTTGCCCCAGAGTTGCGGCTGCTTCTCGGTGAACTCGGTGCGCGCGACGAGCTGCTCGTTGAACAGGGTGTTGGCGAACTGCAGCACCTTCACGAAGTCGGGGTGCTCCCAGTACTTGATCCACACGCCGTCGTCGCCCTTGAAGAAGCGCGCGCCGCGTGTCAATAATGCGGCGGCCGCCCCCTTGACGCGCGAGGACGGTCGCGCATAGTTGTCGCCACGTTGCCATGCGGGTCACCATTCTTCGTCAATCACACCGCGACCTGGGACGACGTGCGAGAGACCGTGAGAGCGGTCGAGCGCTTTGGGAGAGAGGCGGTCAAATGGGGTTGAGGGAAGAAATCAAGCGGCAGGTGAACGTGTGCCTCGACGAGCTGCGGAGCGACGCGCTCGGCGAGGAGAGCCTGCGGCACATCGCGGAGCTGGCAGACGGGCTCGCGGGCGGCCGGCAGGACCTGCTCTACCTGCAGGCCGAGCAGACCTCGGTCACGAGCAGGGTGATCGGCATGAGCATGTTCGTGGGCGGCGAGTTCTCGGACGGCCCGGAAGACCCGGACGACTGGCCGTATCAGACGGTCGGCGAGGCGATAGCCGACGGGTGGCGGATCGTCAAGTTCCCGGAGATGGCGATCCTGCTCGACGATCGGCGCACCTACGGACTGGGCTGCGAGTTCATCCTGGAGCAGTGGAGACGGGCGACATGAGGCTGCATGACTGCGATCCGACCATGATCGACACCCAGGTCCTGGAGTTCTGCAAGAAGGGTTACCTGATGCTGGAGGGAGTCGTCGGCGACGACATCAATCGGCGCACGGTCGAGTTTGTGGAGACGAGGGGCAGCGAGCCGAGCGAGATCCTTGAACAGGATTGGTTCATGGACAACGTCATCCTGCAGCCCGACGCCGCCGGAGCCGTTCGCTCGCTGCTCGGCCGGGACTTCGGCCTGCCGGTCCTGGTGAGCAATCACCGGGTCACCTGCCCCTCGCCGCGGCAGCAGTGGCACCGGGACGGTAACTCCCCACACGGCCCGGCGCTGAGGTACCTGCAGGTCTTCTACTACCCACAGGACGTCCCGCGCGAGATGGGCCCGACGGAGGTGCTGCCCGGCTCCCACTTTCTCTACACCAACGGACAGCTCCCGCAGAACTACATGGGCCACTACGGCGCGATCCGCGGGTCGCATTACACCACTGCGCCGGCGGGAACGATCGTCCTGACGGTCTACTCGATCTGGCATCGCCGCAGCGAGTCGACCGGCTCCGGGGTCCGCAACAACCTGAAGTACAACTACTTCCGCACGGCGCCGCCGGAACGGGACTGGATCCGCGAACAGGGCTTCGACTTCGCGACCGCGGACTACGGGTTCGGCGAGCCCCTCACCTACCGGCAGCAGCACCGCGACACCATCGACAATGCGGAGATGTTCTGCTGGCTGTGCGGCAAGGCGGAGCAGTTCCGCACCCTGGGCGGCCAGGGATGGCCGGTGCCCAACTCGGACGGCCATGCTCTCATCGCGCCGCCCTACGGGGTGCCGGAGGGGCTGGACCGGTAGGGGCTCAGGTCCAGCGGTCGATCATGGCAGGATCCGGCTGTGTCCATCG
>JAKZWC010000050.1:0-4242 GCA_047515735.1 Spirochaetales bacterium
GGGGACGTATGTTGTCCACATTTGACAGCGAAACGAGACCAATCCGACAGACTCCTAGAACCAAGTAACCATCGTCTGCCAGATTTAGCCACGCAAGCGTCGCCGCCACCACTTAATACGCATAGCCCCGAAGCGCGTGAACTGCTTGACGCGCAGCGTCACCCTTTTGTGCGCTATCGATGAGGGTGCCCGGGCTGTAAATTTCCTCAGTCGTCATCTCTTTCCCAGACCCACACAGGGGTTACAGTCGATCTCTATTCTGAACGTAGAGTCAAACCACTATCGGCAGCGGCTGCGAGTAGTTCGAACTCGATCTGAACGAGGAGATCGGCGATAGATATCCGGTCGAGGACGAAGGCGCACCGTTCCGCTTGCTGAGTGTATCGTTCTTACATCGCGGGGCTCAAGACCGACATCTGGCGGTTACGGCGTCGGTCCGCCCGTCCCCCTCATCTTACTTCAGCGGTTACGACCGTTCCGCCGCACTGCGCAGGTGATCGATGCGGTTGAGAGAGCGTAGTCGCCGGTCGTCTGACGTAATGGAAATCCGGCTGATGCCGGTGTTGTCATGGGTGAAGCGCGCGTACGTTACATCCTGAGGGACGCCAAATAACGCGCCGACAAGACTGGAGCCGGACCCACCGTGCAGTATAGCGGCGACCCGTTCCTCTGAATCGATGTGGTGTGTCTCCAGATGCGCAATGAAGGACACCGCGTTCCGATGGGCGAGGTCCAGCATCGCCCGGTCGCCCTCCCAGTCGTGGAACCACCAGCCGCGGTCGGTGACGTCGGAGGGTAGCACCAAGCCGGGAAACATCGCGTTCATTTCCTTCCGGGTCAGTCCGGGGAGCTGAACGCTGTTGCCGTCGTCGCGCGGTTCCCACACGCCGCCCCACTCGTGAAGTCCAACGAACACATGGGGGGAGAGATCGAGTACCGAGCCGACGATCTGTGCCGTCTGTAGGGTCCTCAGCATCGGCCCGCAGTAGAGCCGGGTGATCCCCTCCTGCCTAAGCGACCCGCCGGCCAGGCGCGCCTGCAGCTCGCCGAGATCCGTCAGCGGCGGGTCAGCCATGCGCGGCGCGGCCGCCGCAGGCGTAGTACGCGGATGCCCCAGTGCCTGCTTTCTCAGATTGTTGGCCGACTGCCCGTGCCTGATGAGATACAGTTCCATGCTGGCGGACGAGGCGTCGGTCTTGGCAGCCTATGCCAGCCGCCCGAGAGCGGCTGGCATAGGGGTTCAGGCGGGGGAGGCGAACGCTTCCAGGTACTGGCTGCGCGAGGGATGGCGCAGGCGGCGCAGCGCCTTCTTCTCGATCTGGCGGATGCGCTCCTTGGTCAGCCGGTAGCGGGCGCCGATCTCCTTCAGCGACAGCGGCTGCTTGCCGTTGAGACCGAAGCGTCGCACGATGATGTCGGCTTCCTTCTCGGTGAGGGTGGCCAGCACCTTGTTGATCTGGTCCTTCAGGGCGCTGTCCTGGGCCTGATCCTCGGGAGACTGGTAGTCGGTGTCGGCCACGAAGTCGCCGATGGTCGACGCGTCGCGGTCCACCCCTACCGGGCTGTCCAGGGACACCAGATCACGAGAGATGCTGACCAGCGACTCGACATGGGTGGAGGGCATGTCCACCGCTTTCGCCACCGCCGAGAGCCGGGGATCCGCGGAGCGGTCGCCCTGCAGCTGCTTGCGCGCCTTCTCGATCTGAACCAGCTCGTTGGCTCGATTCAGCGGCAACCGGATCATGCGCGACTTCTCGCACACCGCCTTGAGGATTGCCTGCCGGATCCACCACACCGCGTAGGAGATGAAGTGGTACCCCTTGGTCACGTCGAAACGTTCGACGGCATTCATCAGTCCGATATTGCCCTCGCTGATCAGGTCGGTGAGGGGCAGACCCTGGTTCTGGTACTTCTTCGCCACATTGACGACGAAGCGGAGATTGGCGCGTACCAAGTGCTCCTTGGCGGCCTCGTCACCATCGCGGGCGCGGGTGGCGCAGTCGATTTCCTGCTCGCGAGTGAGCAGCGGAATGCGGTTGATGTCCCGCAGGTACAGCGACAGTACGCTGTCATCACCGTGATCGGTGGTCGTGCGCAGCCGGGTACCGGTGGTGCGCTTGGATTTTGAAGGTTGAGACATAATGATACTAACTCGTTCGCTCGCCTCTATGCAATTTTCGTACCAACTTAATTGCTGCGTGCAGTGTTGCTTATTTTATTGTATCGGCAAGAGATATTGAGATGTTTAGAAAGTGGTACCACGGAGAACGGTGTGCCAAGTGGGTCAAAACGAACCGCTTGGCCCTACAGCGGCTGGAATGTGGCGCATTATGAACCAATTGCGATCTCGTCGCTGGTGGGAATGCGCCCACAGCATACCACATAGGGCAGTCCGCTGCCGCAGACGCACGGATCGCCATCCAGCGCGCGACGACGGCGCACGAAGTCCACCGCCAGGACGCGCTCCGGGTCGGTCGCGGCCGGAAGGAGCAGCGGCAACGAGATCTGCATGCCGGCGAACAGCTGCCGCCGCTGCTCGGCGCTACGGCCGTGCAGCACGCCGCTTTGCACCAACTCGGTGAAGTGGCCCCACAGCAGGTCGCGCAGCATGTCGGTCTCCGCGGCTCCCAGCCGGGGGTGTACCTTGGCGCGCACGTAACGGGCAAGCTGCAACGAATGGAACGCCCGCCAGTCGTCGAGCAGTCGGTGGCCCTGGCGGGCCATGCCGTGATCGTTGCTGCAGACGCGAATCAGGCGAGCCAGGCGCGGATGCTTGCAGGTCCGCTGCGCGTCCACCCAGCAGCGCAACGCTGCATCCCGGCGTCCCAGACGGGCGCACGCGAATCCCAGCGACCGGAGCACGTCTGCCAGCCCGGCTCGCCCGGACGCCGGGCAGGACGCCAGAGCGGCAGTGAGAAACTCCAGGGCGCGGCGGTTGCGATGGCTGCGCAGAGCGCGCCGGCCGTTACGGAACTGCTGCCGCCAGCGCGGACTGCGACGTGGCGCCGTCACCGGCTGAAGATACTGAGCGCCGGCGTACGGCGGCCACCGGCGTCTCCGGGCCCCGGAAAAGCAAACGCCGGTTTCTGTTGACGCCAAATTCGCTCCATCGGTATATTCCGGCCAACCCCACAATAAAAAGAACTTCTCATTCTTCACAGGAGGATCTACCATGACCATCAAGCCTCTCGGTGATCGCGTTCTGGTAAAGGTCGAGGAAGCGGACCAGAAAACCGCCGGTGGTATCTACATTCCGGATACGGCGCAGGAAAAGACCCAGAACGGGGTAGTTCTCGCCGTTGGAGACGACGAAGAGATCACGGTCAAGGTGGATGACAAGATCATCTACGACAAGTACGCCGGCACCAGCGTCAAGGTGAACGACGAGGAACAGCTCATTCTCAAGGCCGCGGATATTCTCGCTGTCTACGGCTAAGCCGGTTCTTCGTCCTCAAGGCTCGGCCCGTCCCACGGACGGGCTTTTTTTTGCCCGCGGCCTCGGCCCGGCCGGATTCGCTGGCAGTCAGCTTTCGAAATAGGCCTGTACGCGCTGCAGCAGGTCGCCTCCCGGTGCGACTTCCAACTGCACCTCCGGCAGCGACCGCAGGAACACTTCACCGTAGCGCCGGCGCGCAAGGCGTGCATCCAGCAGCAGCACCACTCCGCGATCGTCATGGCGGCGAATGAGGCGTCCGAACCCCTGGCGCACGCGCATCACCGCGCGCGGCAGCGTGAGGTCGGTAAAGGGGTCCGCTCCCCTGGACGCCACCCGCGCCATCTGGGCAACGGCCACCGGATGGGTGGGCACCTCGAACGGCAGCCGGCAGATTACCACCAGACTGAGGGTCTCGCCCGGTGCGTCGATACCCTCCCAGAAGGAATCGGTGGCCAGCAGCACGCTGGCGGTGTCCTCACGGAAGCGGTGGAGCAGGCGGTGGCGATCCTCCTTCCCCTGGCGCAACACCGAGATGCCGTCCTGTGCCAGCGGGCCGTGCACCTGCGCGTAACAGCGTTCCAACATGGTGTAAGAGGTGAACAGCACCAGCGCCCGGCCACGGCTCGCGCGCAGCGCCGGCACCAGGTAGCGACCCAGCCACGCCTGATGATCGGCGCTGGTCGGTTCCGGCGCATCGACCGGAATGCCGAGCAGCACCTGTTCGCGAAAGGCGAACGGTGACGGGTACTGCTCCGTGAACACCGCCCGGCCCAGCTCCTCGTTCAGCCCTACCCTGCCGCTCCAGA
>JAKZWC010000051.1:0-3588 GCA_047515735.1 Spirochaetales bacterium
GAGGAAGTCGAACAGCTCGGCGACCGATTCGGTCACCGAGGGGTCGGTGGTGGATATCCCGCAGCCGATGCAGACCTTGCCGGAGTCGAGCTGTTGGCGGAACGTGCGCATGGCGCTGAGCATCATTTGCCTCTCCTTCGCCGGATGAAACGGACCTGCACATGATAGAGGCCGTACCCGGGTACGGCAACGGCCGCGGCCGGCGCGCGGGTTACGGATCATCCGTCGCGCCCGCGGTTCACGCCAACCATCCCCTGCATCTCCGGTCGTCGAAGTGGCTGGACGCCGGGTGCGACCTGCATGACGTGGTGACGCAGCACTCCTCCTTCGGCGTCGGCTATAGTCGACGGCGTATGCCTGTGCTCAACCCGGCCGGCGTGGTGGACGCGGCTTCTCTCCAGGAGTTCATGAGCGAACCGGCGGAGCGCCTGGTGGCCGCCGCGGCCCGCGTTCAGGGCCCCGTGGTCGTGCTCGGCGGCAGCGGCAAGATGGGCCCCGACCTAGTGCGCACGCTGCGGCGGGCCGATCTGGCCGCGGGAGTCCGCCGCGACGTCACCGTGGCTTCCACCTTCAGCGATCCGGCGTCACGTGCGGAGTTGGAGGCGGGCGGGATTCGCTGCCTCACCGGCGACCTGGCCGACCCCGCGGTGCTCGCGTCGCTGCCGGAGGCCGCGCACGTCATCTACCTGCTGGGGTTCAAGTTCGGCAGCGGCACCGACTGGCGGCGCGCGTTCCACCTCAACGGAATCGTTCCCTACCTGGTGGGGGAGCGCTATCCCGAAGCGTCGATCGTAGCCCTCTCGTCCACCAACCCGTTACCACTGGTGCCGTGGCCGGAGGCGGCCGCCGGCAGCGACGAGACCGCCGACCTCGCCCCGGAGGGGGTGTACGGCTGGTCGATCGTGGCCCGGGAAGCGGCCTTCGCCACTACCGCGCTGCGCCACCCGCGCCAGCGGGTCAGCCTGATCCGTCTCAGCTATGCACAGCACTTCGCCTATGGCGTGATGCGCGACCTGGCGGCCATGGTGTGGGAGGGCGAGCCGATCTCGCTGCAGGTGCCGGCCGCCAACCTCGTGTCGCAGCGCGATGCCATCGCCTACACCCTGCTGAGCATGGAGCAAAGCGCCAACCCGTCGCGGGTGGTGAACGTAGCCGGACCGGCGCTGCGGGTGGCGGAACTGGCCGAGCGCCTGGGGCGTGTCATGGGGCGGCGTCCGCGGTTCGCCGGCGCCGAGGGAAGTTGCGCCGTGTTGGCGGACGACCGGCGCTGCCGCGATCGCTTCGGCGAGCCCCGCGATCCGGTTACCGAGTTGGAGGAGCCGATCGCGCGTTGGGTGATGGCGGGCGGCCTGTCCTGGAACCGGCCCACCCACTTCGGCAGCACCCACCGCGTGTACTGAACCGCCAAGGCTCGCGTAGCCTCCCGCTCCATCGCCGGATGTGGGCGGGGAGAGATGGGAGCCCATCGTTTAGCTTTTAAACCCCGTTTACCCCGGAAGGCTTGTCCATTTGCGGCTTGAACGGGCGGTTGCCTGCGTCTGATGGGCGAGCGCACTGAGCGGCGCACCAGCGTGCTTCATCCGGAACCACAGGCCGTGCTACCGTGGGCGTGGAGCTTGCTGTGAGCATCTTGCATCGGTACGACCCGCGTTGGGAGGATGTCAGACGCGACGGAGGCCTCTTGGCGTACGAGGATGACGAGATCCTCATCGCGTCCGACTTCGAGGGCGGCAACGGCTGCAACGTTCGCCGCTTCGGCGATGACGACTTCGGTCTGGTGCTGGAGTCCGACCCCGGAGACCACCGATTTGCCGGTGTCGGCTACTACGCATGTTTCGGAGTCGTGAACAAACACCCCGCGCCGCGGACCATCCGCGTGCGCCTCCGCACGCGCGTGCACAGCGGTGAGAGCTGGCACGACCACCGACACATGATCGTCCGCGAAGGCGGTGTGTGGCGTCAGCTCGATCCCGCGGACATCGGCACGAACCGGGAGGACCTCGAGGTGACACTGCGGCTTGGCGGTACGGGTCAGCCGAATGCGACATTGTTCGCCAGCAACTTCCACTGGTGGCCGGGCAGCGAGCGCAACGCCTGGCTCGACACGATCAGCGGCGGCCGGGTGCAGACGATCGGGACCAGCCACGAAGGGCGGACGATACGTGCGCTGGAGATCGGTCGCACCGAACCGGATGCACCCACGATCGTCCTCTCGCAGACCACGCAACCCTCGGAGGTGATGGCCGCACACGCGTGTCGTTTCATCGCCGAGCACCTGCTGGGAGACGATCCCGTGGCCGCAGCAATCCGCGCCGGTTTCAGGGTGTGCATCATCCCCAATACCAACCCGGACGGGACGGCTCGCGGGCACTGTGTCGCCGATGCCCTCGGCCACTTCCCGTTCTTCGAGTCCGATCTCGCGGCGCAGGGGGATCCGGGCGCGACCGCGGAGAACCGGGCGCTATGGCGCTATCTGCAGGAGCAGCGTCCCTGGTTGTTCTGGGAGTGGCACTCCAACAACTGGTTTCGCCGGCCTGGCCACGTGCTGATCCGCTATCGATCGTCGCTGGTCGCCGATGCGGCCACGCGCTCCCTCTGGGAGGCGCTGGAGGAGCGCCTGTTGCGGCTGCCGAACACCTTCCACGAGGAGTTCTGTTCCTACGACGAGGGGCCTTATCAGCCGAGTATCGGCTTCCAGGCGGCGACCCGGCTGGGTGCCATCTCCTGCATGATCAAGCAGCACGAACGGTTCGACCTGGATGAGTCCCGCGCCCACGCCGTCGCCTGCCTGCACGCCGCCACCTCCACCTACCTGAAACTGACAGGCCGGTAGCGCCGCACCTCCGCTCGCGGCTGCGGTCTCCCGGTAGCGCGCGGCGTGGTCCGGGTCATGGAGCGCGTTGCCGGACCCATCGCGGGAGACGGGTACCGTTAGCTTGGACTTGGCCACGGAGCCTGCGGAGCTTGTCCGTGACCGGGAAGCTCCGTAGACTCGCGACTATGAGCAAGGCTGCCCCGTCCCTGGAGATCCGCGCCCGGCTGGAGCGCGAGTACGATGACGTGTATACCCCCGCGGTGCGGGACGCGCTGCACGCCCTGGCCGGCTTCAACGGCCACCGCCGGCGGCTGATGCGCGAGCGCATCGAGCGGCGCGCGAGGCGCGCGCGGGAAGGGGAGCGGATCGGCTTCCTCGATCCGGGGGCCACCATCGGCGGGACCGACATCGGGGTGCAGGCGGCGCGTGACGGCGCCTTTGCCGGCAGCGAGATCCCGGCCGATCTGGAGCGGCAGTGGATCCAGGGTACCGGGCCGGGTGCCAAGCCCAACACGCCGATGGCGCGCAGCATCCGCAACGTCGCCTACGCCCTGCTGTCGGGGGCCGACGGCTGGATGTTCGACGGCGAGGACGCGCTGGGCCAGATCACCACCATGTCGCTGGACAACCAGCGCAACCTGCGCCTGGCCATCGCCGGCGACCCGGTGTTCATGGAGGCTGCCGAGGAGGTGGCTACGGGGATGAACGCCTGGGGGGAGAGCTTCTTCGGCCGCGCCATCGTGCCCGACTGGAAGCGGCAGTTGGGGTTCACC
>JAKZWC010000052.1:0-6537 GCA_047515735.1 Spirochaetales bacterium
GCGATGTCCCGCTACGGTGGCGCCGCCGGATACCCAGGGTTGACGGAGCCGGCACGCGGACGCCAGCATAACGGCAGGGTGATTACGGCATTCCCGGAGGACTACTTCTGAAGCGTCGACGCGCGCTTCCGCCCGGACCACGCGGCGTCCCGTTGATCGGCAACGCCCTGGAATTTCGCCGCGATCCGCTCGGCTTCCTGACCCGCGCGGCGCGCGACCATGGCGACATCGTGCGGCTCACCGCCGGCAGGCAGGAATTGGTGTTCATCAATCACCCTGCCCTGCTGGAGAGCGTGCTCGCCACCAACGCCCGCCGGTTCACCCGCAGCAAGTCGAAGCCGCCCACCCGCCTGGATCACATTCTGGCCGGCGGGGAGGACGTGTACCGGGTGATCAACTTCCCCGGCGACGAGGACTTCTGGGTGCGCGAGCGGCATCGCTTCAACCCCTCGCTCAAGGGCAGCGCGCTGGCGCGCTACGGTCCCGCCATGGTGCGCATGGCAGAACGGCATGCCTCGACCTGGCGTGACGGAGAGGTGCGCGAAGTGCATCGCGAGATGCTGCGCATCACCCTGGACATCGTGCTCAACTCCCTCTACGGCGTCGATTTCCCGGGCGACCGCGAGCACATCCTGGACACCTGCGAAACCATCGTGCGCGACATCTCCCATCGTGCCACCCATCCCTTCCAGGCACCGCCCATTGTCCCCACGCGGGAAAACCGCGTGCTGCGTCAGGCGGTCGCCGAAGGCCGCAAACTGGTCGAGCGGATCATTCGCGAGCATCCGGAGGTCCACGCCGAGGGCGGCGATCTGATCGCCATGCTGCGCCGTGCGGGCGACCATGAGCCCGGTCTGCTGGAGAAGCCGGAGTGGCAGTACCAGATCATCGCTCTGCTCATCGCCGGCCACGAGACCACCGCGGTGGCGCTGACCTGGACCTGGTATCTGCTGGCGCAGCATCCCTCCATCGCCGAACGGCTCTACGCCGAGGTGGATACCGTTTTCCACGGCCGCATGCCGTGCAAGGATGACCTGGCGGCGCTGCCCTGGTGCGAAGCGGTGTTCAAGGAGTCGCTGCGCCTCTATCCGCCGGTGCCGATCATTCCACGCATGGCGTACGAGGAGTTCAGCCTCGGCGACTATCCGGTGGCGCCCGGCACCGTGCTCCTGATCTGCCCCTGGGTGACCCAGCGCGACGAGCGCTTCTTCGCCGCCGCGGAACGCTTCCAGCCGGAGCGATGGTTGGAAGGGCCGGAGCCGCGCCGCTATACCTACCTGCCGTTCAGCGGCGGCCCGCGCACCTGCATCGGGGCGGGCTTCGCTACCGCCGAGGCGCTTCTGGCCATCGCCCGCATCGCGCAGCAGTACCGGCTGGAGCTGACCGCCGGCGAGCAGCCGCGTCCGGCCCCGTGGGTCGGACTGCGCCCGCACAACGGCATGCCGATGCAGGTCGCCGCCCGCGCGCGGCCGGTGTCGGCCCGCCGAGACCCTGGGCAGCGCACTACAGGTCCAGCATGAACTGGAGTATGCGGTCGCGGAACTGCGGCAGCGGCTCGTGCTCGAAGTCGGGATAGATCACCATTTCCTTGGGCGCCCTGATCTTGTTATAGGCCGCGAACTGGGTTGAGGGCGGGCACACCTGATCCATCAGGCCCACGCCCATGAGGACCTGGGCCTGGATGCGTCCGGCCAGGTGCTGAACGTCGATGTAACCGAGGCGCTCGAAGTAGAAGTGCTCCCGCTCGTGGGTGGGGTCGAACATGCGGAAGAAGTCGCGCAGCTCGCGGTAGGCTCGTTCCGCCTGATCCATCTGCCACACACGCTGGTAGTCGCAGAGAAACGGGTACACCGGGGCGGCGCGCCTGATGCGCGGCTCCAGGGCGGCGCACGCCAGGGTCAGCCCGCCCCCCTGGGAGGCACCGGTGGCGCCGACGCGGCCGGCGTCCACCTCGTCCAGCGCCATTACTATGCGCGCCAGCGCGGCGGTGTCGAGAAAGATCTGCCGGTACAGGAGCCGGTCGGGGCCGTCCGCCAGACCGCGGATGATGTGGCCGTACACGGTGTTGCCGCGCACCCCGCCGGAGTCTTCCGAAGCGCCGCCCTGCCCGCGGCAGTCGAGCGCGGCCACGGTAAAGCCGGCGGCCACGTAGCCGAGCAGATCCGACCATTCGGGAGAGCTGCCGCGATAGCCGTGGAACATGAGCACCGCCGGACCGGGGGCGGCCGCCGCCGCCGGCTGCAGCAGCTTGGCGTGCACGCGGGCACCGCCTACACCGGTGAAGTAGAGGTGTTGGCAGCGGGCGCAGGGCACCTGGAACTGTGCGGCCACCAGCTCGACCGCGTGGTCGACCGCGTCCAGCTCGGCACCGGCGCGCCGCCAGTACTCGTCGAAGTCCGCCGGACGCGGATTACAGCCGCCGTAGCGCTTCAGCTCGGCGAACGGGAGGTCGAACAGACCAGGCATCTCATGCTCCTCGTTTCAACAGTGCGATCTGACCGGCGTGATAGACGCCGTGTTGGATGGTCCCGTGCAACGTGACGTAGCACGGTCCGCTCACCACGGGTGGTTGCCGGCCCAGGAAATCATCGTCGAGTTCTTCGCTGTGGCGTACCAGGACTCCAGCTCCGCAACTCCTCCCACAGCGCCCGGTAGGCTGCCGTCGCGGGGGAAGCCGCGCGATGCGCGGCGATCGGCTTGCGCGTCAGGCCCATCCGCTCGATGTCGGCGCGGTAGGGAATGGCCGTCCTCCAGAATCGTGCATCGCGCCGCTGCAGCTCCGTCATGGCGTCGCGATGCAACCGCTTGCGGTGCTCCACCATGGAGAAGAACGGGCGTATCCGCTCGCGGTCGGCGCCCGTCTTCGCCGCCAGCACCACCATCTCTTCGTAGGCGCGAATCGCCAGCGGTGTCGGCACCACCGGTACCAGCATCAGGTCGGCAATACCCATCACCTGCTCCAGCAGGCGCCCGGCGCTCGGTGGGCAGTCGAGGATCACCCACGGGTAGGTGCCGCGCACGCCGCGCAGCGCGGCGCCGATCCCGCGGCGTCTCGTGGCGCGGCGTTCCAGCAACCGTTCCAGATGGCGCAACGCCAGCCGCGACGGCACCAGATCCAGTGCCGGATAGGGAGTGCTCGCCACCTGGCTGGCCAAGCCGACGCGACCGCGCAGCAGGTGTGCCGGTTTCCGCTTGAGCGAAGCCGCAGCGGACAGATAGAAACCGGCAGCGCCCTGCGCATCCAGGTCCCAGAGCAGCGCGGGACCGTCGTCGCGCGCCGCCAGGAACGCCAGATTGACCGCCGCGGAGGTCTTGCCGACTCCGCCTTTCAGACTGCAGAGGGCCAGCACCGTCATCGGTTCACAGCTCCGCCACCGCCTCCTCGAGGCGCTTCCGCAGGCGCGGCCACCGGCGTCCGAAATCGCGCGCTGCCGCGCGCTGCCGGCGCTCGAGCCACTCCAATACCTCCAGCGTAACCGCGATGCCGTCGGCAGTTCCTCCCCCTGGTCGCCCCAGCAGCGGCAGGACGGCCCGGATCTCTGCGGCAGCCACCGCGTCGTCGTTGAGCTCTCCGAGAGAGGTCTGCGCGGTCGCACAACGCTCTACGAGGGCAGTCAGAGCCCGGTTCGCGCGCCGGCGTGGCAGCGCGCCGGCGAACAGCTCGGCCGTGTAGCGCAGCCGCTTCAACCGCAGGCGCAGCCGGTGCAGGTCGCTCGCGCGTGCGGTTGCCGGCCCCGTCAAAGCGCGGCCGCACCGGTTGGCCTGTGCCAGCGCGGCGCGAACCGCGGCCGCCGCCACCGTGTTCACCGGCTCATCGACGACACCGGCCCCGCCCCAGCGCGACAGCAGTGCCGGCAGGCGCGCGAGCTCGACGCCCGGCAACGCCTCCTGAACCCGCTCCAGGCGCTCCGCCCGTTGCGCGTGCAGTGCATCGGCCAATCGGCGCGGCACGGCCTCCAGCGCCCGCGTCATGTTGCCACCGTCACCATTCCGCTCGCCCGCTGCCGTCAGGGCCAGCACGCCGAGGCGAGGGATGAGAACGTCGAGATCGCGCAACGGCCCGATCAGCCGGGCGAGCATGCTGAGCTGCTGACGCAGCGCGCACGCCTGATGCTCACCGTTGAGCGCGGCGACGCGCAGCGCGAAGCGCGCCCGCCGGGTAGCCACCCGGGCGTCGTGCACGTACTCGGGATGACGGTCGTGGCGCACACCATCCAGGCAGCTTGCCAGCCGCAGCCCCTGCAACCGGACTACCTTGGACAGCAGCGTCGCCAGGCGGTCGCCCCGTTGCAGCCGCAACGACCGAGGCACCGGCAGGCCGGGAGGCAGGCGGCCCAGCATCTCCAAGCCGCTGGCGAGCGGATCCCAGCGTGGCGCCGGCCGGCCCCGCTCGCAGCCGAGGACGGCCGTATGCTCGGCCAGCACCAGGTTTACGTAAGCGTGATCGTGTGGCGGGCCCGCGTCCGGCTCCAGGTACCAGCGCGGCGGCCCCGCGCTGACCGTCGCGGCAGCGGCCGGAGCGGGCCAGGTGGCGGCGCCGTTGCCACGGCCAAAGCTCCACGACTCGACTACCAGCGTCAGGTCTCGCGTGGCCACGGAGCGCAGCCGCAACGCCGAGCCCTTGCGCAACCCCTGCAGCACCGGGTGCAGATCCGCCATGGCGGGCAGCCACGGCACCTGGCCGCACAGCTCGTCCAGCGAGCCGGCATCGATCCAGCCCGCGCGCCCGTCGCTGAAGCGCCAGCGCGGACCGCCCCGCTGCCGGCATCGCGCAAGCCGTCCGCCGCGCGCGAATATCACCCCGTCCTGAGTATCGAGGAACAGCAGGAATTCCACGATCGTGCGCTGCCGAACCACCCGGAATCCAATCCCCTCCAGGCCGGTTGTAACCTCACTAAAGACAGCGTCCACCAAGTGTTGCAGCATGCTCCGCAGGGCCTGCGCTGTCAATTCGCAGAGCCGGGCGCCGCCTGCCGGCAACGCGCAGTATTCTAAGGACACGGGCGGGAAGCCCTGCCTGAAGGGAGAGCTCTATGGGGACAATCGGAATCGTGCTGCTGAATCTGCTCTACTCGGTCGTCGGCGGAGGCGCCGCGATCACCTTCATGTTCTTCGGCTACCGGGTGATCGACCACGTGACGCCGTTCAACACCGCGGAGGAACTCCAAGCCGGGAACGTGGCGGTCGGGATCATGGTGGGCGGCATGTTCGTCGGCATCGGCATCGCCGTCGGCCTGGTGGTCGGTATGGGACTCAATTGAACGGCATGGCGCGCGCCGACCGCTGCGCTGCGCTGCTGATGGCTGGGCTCGCGGTTCTCGCGGCTCTGGGCTGCGCGCCGGCGGATCGGGGGCAAGCGGATGCCGGTGCGGCGGCAGCGGAGGCGGCGCCGGAACCGGCTGCCGGCACGGACGCCGCGCTGACCGCGGGCGGCGCGCTGCCGGGTAGACTGCCGGTGGAGCAGCGCCAGTGGACCACGCAGTACGACCAGTACTTTCGCAAGTACTCGAAACGGTTCTTCGGCCCCGGCTTCGACTGGCGCTGGTTCAAGGCCCAGGGCATAGCGGAGTCCAGCCTGGAGGAGGATGCGACGAGCTGGGTCGGCGCCAAGGGCATCATGCAGATCATGCCGGCCACCCTGCAGGAGATCGCCGAGAAGTCCTCCCTCCCGGTTCTCGACAGCAACGATCCGGGGCACAACATCGCCGCCGGCGTATTCTACGACCGCAATCTGTACCAACGCTGGGACGACATCCCGCATACCCGTGAGCGGCTGGCGTTCACCTTCGCCAGCTACAACGGCGGCCGCAGTCGTATCCTGCGTGCCCAGGAGTCGTGCGCCGCCGACTGTGTGCAGTGGGCCCGCGTCACCCACCACGCCCCGGAAGAAACCCGCGGCTACGTCGCCCGCATCATGACCCTCATGGGCCACGAGCAGCCGTAGCCGGACGGCTGACAGCAGTTACGGAAGACCGGCATCGGCGGCGGTCACGATTCTCATGAACGCGGCGAATGTCGGACTGCGGCTGGCGATGACGTGCGCCGTTACCTGTTCTGCGATCTGGGGATCGTGGCGCGTCTTGATGAATCTCCTCTGGTTCTCGCGGAAGACCCTGTGCAGCAACTCAGCCGGTCGCGGATAGTCTTCAGGGTTGCCTCGGACATTCACCCGTGCCCGCGGGCCGAGCACATTACGCAGCGCCTCTTCGTCGCAGGCAAGCCACCCCTCAAGGGCGCGGTCGACGATGGCGTATCGCACCGCGACCGCGGAGCCACGGTTCAAGTGTCGCTGCGGTTGAGCGACGCGTCGTGGCAACTGATCCGGTGTGGACTCTTCACCATCGACGCATATCAGAATGCGTTTCAGGTCCGGATGCTGCTTCAGCAAGCTGCGGACGTACGGTTCCATCCGATCGCCGGACAACATGCTGCCGCGATCCACGACTCGACACTTGACGGCACCCGGGTAGCCGATCTTTCTGATCAGAATCGGGAGTGTATCGTGGTCACTCTGCCCTTCAACGAACAGCCCCAAGC
>JAKZWC010000053.1:0-2500 GCA_047515735.1 Spirochaetales bacterium
CCTGCCACCTGATCACTGATCACTGGGCGGCGCCTCCGACTTATCCACTTATCCACAGGCAATCACACCCCCACCCCCTTTTACCGCCGCCTGCTTTGAGTGGATACTTGCATGAGGCATCGACTTGCTTTCGAGTGGATCTTTCAGTGAGGCACCTAGCCTGCGACGCGGTTCGGTTCGGCGACTCGTTGTCAGGTCGCGGAGCTGAAATCGCGGCTCAGGTCGAGGGCCAGGTCGCGGAAGTTGCACACCCGGTGCAGGGTGATCAGGTTGCCGTTGTGCTGGTTGTAGGCGTTGACCGAGGTGCGCGACAGCACCAGCAGGTCGTCGCCGTCGACCAGGTTTGAGGCGTAGCTGAAGGCGTCCAGCATGCGGCGGCTCATGGCGATGCAGCCGGCCTGGAACCAGTTCTGGGCGTCGGCGCTGTAGATCAGCATCAGGATGCGGCGCTCGTTCCCCGGGATGCCCTGGAAGCGGATCTCGCGCAGCTGCTCCTCCACCGGCGTGTAGCTGTCGCTGACCGGATTGACCGCGCTCCAGAACAGCCCCGACGGCTCGTCGTACAAGATGTGGAACTTGCACTGCCCGCCGAGCATCGGGCAGAACTGGCTGAAGCGGTAGCGCATGGTGCTGCCGTCGTCGTCCAGATCGCAGATCGCGTTCATGCCCACCGTGGCGCGCCCGCAGAGGTGCACTCGCAGCAGGTTGCGGAGTTGCCCCTGCACCGAAATGATGTTGCCTTCGATCCAGCAGTCCTCGGTGCCGGTGTCCGCCGGGTAGCTGCGGGTGTTGAGCCCAGGCGGCGCCCCGGGGAACCGCTCCTGCGGCGAAGCGCGCCAGGAAGCAGGATCGAGCAGGTCCCGCTCCAGGTCGCCGGCCATTACGAACGACTCCCAGGAGGAGCGCCCGCCGCCGCCGCGACCGGTGAGCGGGCAGGTCTCGAAGGCGCGGTACACCCTGCCCCCTTGAAACGTGACCGCGGTCGGGGCGCCGTGGCTGCGCCGGTCGCAGATCTCAACCTCCGGGGTCCAGGTGTAGCCGCCATCCTCGGAACGGCTGATCATCACCTCCCGCGACCGGCGCCGGTTGCCGATCATGTACAGCGCGCCGTCGTGGGCGAAGGTGCTCGGCCAGATGATGTCGGTGCTACCGCGCAGCTCCCAGGTGGCGCCGCCGTCGCCGCTGACCCGCACCTCGGTCTGGTTGGGGATCGTCTCGGTAAGCGGCTTGGCCCTGAACCACTCGTAGCTGGCGACCAGCTCCCCGCTCGGCAGCCGCGCCAGCCCCGGCGAGCCCGCGTACACGCGCTCCTTGTCGGACGACTCCGCCACCACCACGTAATCTTGCGCCAACGCCTGCATCACGACTGCGGATGGTACACTACCGCCGCTACGGGAGGATACCGATGCCATTCATTGCACTGAACGAGCTGCCGAAGATGGAGCTGTTTCCGGGTGTCCGGAGTGCCTTGGCCGCCGGCAGCCAGCTCATGCTGTCGGCACTGGAGATGGAGCACGGCGGGGTGGTGCCGGAGCACAGCCACCCGCACGAGCAGGCCGGGCTGGTCCTGGAGGGCAAGCTGCGCCTGCGCATCGGCGACGAGGAGCGCGAGCTGGCGCCCGGCGACGCCTTCCTCATCCCCGGCCACGTGGTCCATTCCGGCGTAGTGACCGAGGGGCCGGCGCGTGTTCTCGACATCTTCAGCCCCGTGCGCGAGGACTACGTCAACCGCTACAACCGCTTCACCGGCACCGGCAGCGACACCCGCTGGCACGACGGATGACCAACCCACCCGCGGCGGTGAGCTTGACACCGGCGCCCGCCGGAGCAAGCCTCTCGACCACCGTCCGTGAGTGACCAGCGAACCGCGCTCGAGGCGCCGCAGCAACACGCCATTCAAGTTCGTGGCGGCGCGACCTGACCGTCAACTACCAGCTCTACCTGCTGGTGCTGCTGCCGGTGGCGTACATCTTCGTGTTCATGTACATCCCGATGTACGGCACCCAGATCGCGTTCCGCGAGTTCCTGGCGATCAAGGGAATCTGGGGCAGCGACTGGGTCGGCTTCAAGTACTTTCAGAAGTTCTTCGACTCGCCCTACTTCGTGCGCGTGGTGTGCAACACGCTGGAAATCAGCCTGTACACCCTGATCGCCGGGTTCCCGTTCCCGATCCTGCTGCACCGTCTTCTTGAACCGTCGGTTGAGGGCGCAAGGACAGCCAGTATCCGGAGATCGCCTATCGCTGGGGCGACATGATGTACGACGAGACCAAGGCGGTCCTGGGCGGCTGGGGCCAGGAGGGCGAGGACTGGCGTCCGGCCAAGCCGGGCGAGCTGGGCATTACCGGCGAGCAGGCCACCTGGGTGCGCCTGACCGAATGGGGGGTGCCGCACAACTCGCACTGGGGGCAGACGATCCCGCAGATCGCCAACGGCGACACCTACTATTTCAGCGTGGCCGCCGAGCAGGGCGCCTGGAACCTGGAGCACGAGCTGTGGAA
>JAKZWC010000054.1:0-4179 GCA_047515735.1 Spirochaetales bacterium
GGGTGGCAAGGCCACCAGCGACGGCAACGACATCCAGTGTCCGATCAACGGCAACTGCCGCAACACACCGGTGGAGGTGTTCGAGACCCGCTACCCCTGGCTGACGCACAGCTACAGCCTGGCGGCCGGCTCGGGAGGCCACGGCCGCAGCCGCGGCGGCGCCGGCAGCCGGCGCGTGATCGAGGCGCGGGCGCCGGAGATCACGGTGTCCAGCTTCATGGACCGGCACGAGGAGGGGGCCTGGGGGGTGTTCGGCGGCCAACCGGGGCGCCCGGGGGCGCTGCGCATTCGCACGCACGGCGACGATGCCTGGCGCACCTTCAGCGAGGCGTACGGCACGGTGTCGCCCAACAAGTTCGCCGACATCCGGGTCCAGCGTGGCGACCGCATCGAGATCGTCAGTCCCGGCGGCGGCGGTTACGGACCGCCCGCGGAGCGCGACCCCGAGTTGGTGTGCGAGGAGGTGCGCGACGGGGTGCTCAGCGCGCGCCAGGCGCGCGAGGTGTACGGCGTGGTGCTGGCGCGGGATGACGGCGGCGGCTGGCGCCTGGACGCGGCCGCAACCGCGCGGCTACGCTCGGGGCCGTGAGCGACGCCGAGGGACACTGGGAGCCGATCCCGGACGCCCTGTACGCCACCACCACCGCGCGCTGCGACCTGTGCGGCAAGATGATCGTGGGCCGGCTCTGGCGCGCGCAGCATGGCGCTCGCTCGCTGTGCTTCTGCGACCGGCGCTGCCAGCGCACCTGGCTGGAGTACTGGCTGCCGCGCTACGGTGGCGCCGAGCCGACCACCCCGCCCAGTCCCTCCGGGTAGTGCGCGTTCAGCCGTCGTTCGGGGCTGTGGGAACGGTGCGAAACTGGCCGGCCGCGCGCAGCGCCTGCACTCCCGAGTCGACCAGGGTCACCGGGAAGGAGACGGGGCGGTTGCCCTGCAGTTGCGACTGGTAGACGGCCATGATCATCTCCAGCGAGCGGCGCCCGACGCGCCCGTCGCTGCGCAGTTCCGCCTTCCCCTCCAGCGCGTCCAGCAGTTCGTCCAGGGCGACGCTGTAGCTGGAGGCGTCGGCCGGCGGTGCCACCGGCGACGCGCTGAGCTGGCGCCACTGGAAGCCGCTGTCAGGCTCGCTGCCGGCCGGTTGCGACTGCAGCAGGCGCACCCGTTCATCCTGCATCCGGATCACCCCGCTCGCGCCGCTCAGCATGAAGGTGCAGAACTCGTAGTCGGTGAGTTCGGCGCCGTGCACGATGCCGGTGACGCCCGACTTGAACTTGATGAAGGCGGCGCTGAAGTCCTCCACCGCCCAGGGCCGGGCGCGCTGCTCGGCCATGCCGCAGAGCCAGGCCGCCGCGCCGGCGAACAGGTCCAGCAGGTCGAAGTAGTGGCTGAGGTCGTGCAGCAGCGGACCCTCGTTGTCGCTGCGCCACGACGGCGTCGGCTTGCAGCCGTCCAGGTAGCAGTGGATGTAGTTCAGCTCGCCGATGGCGCCGGCGGCCAGCAGCCGCTGCGCCTGGATCCAGTGCGGGTTCCAGCGCCGGTTGTGGTTGATCTGCAGCAGCACGCCGGCGCGCTCGCAGGCGGCGATCATGCGGTCGCACTCCGCCAGCGACAGGGCCATCGGCTTTTCGCAGATGATGGCGCGGATGGCGGGCGCCGCGGCGCACTCCTCCACCATCGCGCAGTGCAGTTCCGGGTGGGTGGCGATGATGCACAGCTCCGGCCGCACCTGCTCCAGCATCTGCCGGTAGTCGTGGTACAGCGCGTCGACGCCGAAGCGTGCGCCGAACTGCAGCAGCTTGTCGCGGCCGCGGTTGACCCCGGCTACCAGCTTGCAGCGCGCACTGGCGGCCACCGCGGCGGCATGGTTGTCCGGCAGCGCGCTGAAGCTGAACTGGTAGCCCACCCGGCCGGTGCCGATCAGGGCGACGCGATAGGGTGCCACGCAGCTTTGCACCATAGGCTCCACTGCCGCAGCCGTCAAACGCGGCTCGGCGGCTCGGCGGGCCGAAGATTGCGCTACCAAGGGGTTGCCGGTAGGCTGCGATCACGGCAGCAGGGCGAACCATGGACAGCACCTCCGACCACAGGCAACGCGACTATCTGTTCGATCTGCAAGGCTATCTGGTATTGAAGGGAGCGCTTTCCGAGCGCGACCTCGCCGCCATGAACCGATGGCTGGACATCGGTCCCGGCGATGGCGCCACGGTACTGGTTCCCGGCAGCCATAAGGCCGCCGAGGTGCATCCGCGGCTGGAGCTGGAAGGCAAGCCGATCACCGCGGCCAACCACGAACGCCAGGGCGCCGGCAACGCGCTGGGCATGCGCGAGGTGCACCTGCGGGCCGGCGACGTGCTCCTGTTCACCGACGCCGTGACCCACGGCTCCGCCGAGTGTACCAATCCGGGATTCCGCCGCACCGTTCTGTACCGCTACTCGCCGCGTTACGTACGCACCCGGTTCAACTACCAGCTCTCGCCCGCGCTGCGAGCCCGCCTCACCCCCGAGCGGCGCGCGATCCTGGAACCGGTTGCGCCCCGCAGCCCGCATCCTGACACGCCTTCTGCGCAGACCCGGCTGTCGCCGCCGTCAGTCGCAGTCGAAGAGTAGCAGGGATGCCGGCTTACATCGCCCGCCGCGTGTTGTACATGCTCATGATTCTCCTGATGGTGTCGGTCGTCGGCTTCGTCCTCATTCAGCTTCCTCCCGGCGACTACCTGACTACCGTTATCCAGGGTCTGAAGTCACGGGGGGTGCAAGTCGATGCGGCGATGATCCGCTCGCTCGAACAATACTACGGCCTGGACCAGCCGATTTACACGCAATACGCGCGCTGGATGTGGAACATGCTGCATGGCGATTTCGGCAGGTCCTTTCAGTGGAACAAACCGGTGAGCGCGCTGATCGCGGAGCGGCTTCCCCTGACGGTCGCCATTTCGCTGCTGACGCTGGCGTTCGTCTATGCCGTTTCGGTACCGATCGGGATCTATTCGGCGACCCACCAATACTCCTTCGTGGACTATTCGTTCACCGTGTTCGGGTTTGCCGGGTTGGCGATTCCGAATTTCCTCCTGGCGCTGATCCTGCTGTTTCTCGCTTACAAGTATTTCGGTCTCAGTGCCGGCGGCCTGTTCTCGGTGGAATACCAGACCCAGTCCTGGAGCCTGGGCAAGGTCATCGACATGCTGAAACACCTCCCGATCCCCATCATCGTCATCGGGACCGCCGGCACTGCCGGGCTCATTCGGGTCATGCGCGCCTGCCTGCTGGATGAATTGAAAAAGCAATATGTCATCACTGCCCGCGCCAAGGGGGTAGCGGAGCGCAGCCTGATGTTCAAATACCCGGTCAGACTGGCGATCAATCCGATTATCAGCACCATCGGCTGGACGCTACCCGCAATCGTCTCGGGGGAGACCATTACCGCCATCGTGTTGGGGTTGCCCACCATCGGCCCGCTGTTGTTCCGTGCACTGCTGGCGCAGGACATGTATCTGGCCGGGAGCACGGTGATGTTCCTGACCTTCCTGACGGTGATCGGAACGCTCATTTCCGACATCCTGCTGGTGCTGGTGGATCCCCGCATCAGATACCAACGAGGGGCGGGTCGCTGATGGCGGATACGCCTGCGGTAGCCGTCCGGGAGGACTACTACGTAGCCTCCCAGTGGCAGCTCATGTGGCGCAAGTTCAAGCAACACAAGCTGGCGCTGGCCGGCGGCAGCGTGTTGTTGCTGCTCTATGCTACGGCCCTGTTCTGCGAGTTCTTCTCACCGTATGACATCTATGAGCGGTATCCGGACTATATCTACTGTCCGCCGCAGCAGTTGCGTTTCTTCGACGAGGGCCGCTTCCAGCTCCGGCCGTTCGTCTATGGCCTGGTGGGGGAGCGTGATCCGGTAACCTTCCGGCGGCTGTACGTCGAGGACCGCAGCAACAAGCAGCCGCTCTACTTCTTCGTCGCCGGGAGCGAGTACAAGCTGTGGAATCTGATGCCCGGCAACCTCCATCTGTTCGGCGTGAAGCACGGCCAGGCATTCCTGTTCGGCACCGACAAGCTGGGCCGTGACCTGTTCTCGCGGATCTTCTTCGCGGCCCGTATCTCGCTCTCCATCGGGCTGGTCGGGGTGAGCATCAGCTTCCTCCTGGGGTGTATCCTGGGCGGTATCTCGGGCTACTTCGG
>JAKZWC010000055.1:0-4590 GCA_047515735.1 Spirochaetales bacterium
CACCGAAGGACAGCTCCGCGTCGAGTACCTTCCGGAGGATACCCGGCTCGAATTGGCCAGGAGCTATTTCAGCTTTAGCAACGATTCGTGGCTCGGCCGGGGCTGGCGGATCTTCGCCGACCTCGAGGACATTTCCGACGACTTCTACTTCGAGGACATGCGCAACAGCCTGAGCGCGGCCAGCCAGACGCACCTCAACCGCGTGCTGGAACTCGGCTATTACGCGCCGCGCTGGTCGCTGCTGGCGCGGACCCAGGACATCCAGACCATCGATCCCTTCATCAGCGTGCTGGACGAGCCCTATCAGCGCCTGCCGCAGTTCGTTTTCTCCGGGGACTGGGGGCGAAACGCCGTGCGGCTCGCGTCGCGCAACGAACTGGTGCAGTTCGACCGCCCGGTGGGGGTTACCGGCTGGCGGCTGGACCTGGACGAGGAGCTGAGTTTCGAGCTCTCCCGGCCGGGCCTGTTCCTGACCCCCGCCATCGCCGTGCGGCAGACCAACTACTGGCTGGACGATCCCCTCGGCGGCGACGCAATCGAGCATTCCAGGACGCTGCCGGTGGGCAGCATCGACGCCGGACTCACCTTCGAGCGCACCGCCGGATCGCGCGGCTGGGTGCAGACCATCGAGCCGCGGGCGCTCTACGTGCGCGTCCCCTTCGAGGAGCAGTCGCACCTGCCGTTGTTCGACACGGTGGAGCCGACCTTCAATTTCGTGCAACTGTTCCGCAAGTACCGGTACCTCGGCGCCGACCGGATCGCCGACACGGACCAGCTCAGCGTCGGCGTCACCACGCGCCTGATCGACCTCGATACCGGGCACGAGAGGCTCACCGGGACGTTGGGCCAGACCCGCTACCTGAGCCCCCAACAGGTGGCACTGCACGGCAAGACCTTCGCACTGGGCAGCGCCTCGGACTACATCGCCGAGGTCGCCATGAGCCTGCAGCCCTCCTGGCGGTTGGGCGTGGACTACCAGTGGGACAGCGAGTCCCTCGTAACGGCACGTACCGAGGCCCGCTTCGAATACCGCCCCAGGGACGACCGCGTGCTGGGCATCGCCTACCGCTACCAGGAGCGAAACCTGGAACAGGGCGACGTGTCGGTGGCATGGCCCCTGGGCAATGCCTGGAAGGTCGTCGCCCGGGCCAGCTACTCCTTCCTGGACCGGAAATCCCTGGAACGGTTCCTCGGCTGGGAGTACGCCTCCTGCTGCTGGCGGCTGCAGGTTTACGGGCGCAGCTATATCAGCCGCCGCACGGGCGAATCGGACAGTTCGCTCACCGTGCAGTTCCTGCTGCGGGGGTTTTCGGACAACGGCGACTCTGCCGAGTCGATGCTGGAGCGTGGTATTCTTGGCTACCGTCAATTCAACGCCTTGCCCTGACAGACATGACCAATCCCACCATGAAAGAACACCTGCTCATCGGCCTGGCCGCGGCCGCGATTTTCGTTGCACCCGGGTACGCGACGGCGCAGACCCGCGAACTCGGCAGCTCCGGTGAGCTGCTCGACGGCGTTGCCGCCCTCGTTGACGAAGGGATCGTGCTCAAGAGCGAATTCGATCAACGGGTCGCCACGGTGGTCGAAAACATCCTCCGCGCCCAGTCGCAGTTGCCGCCGGAGCAGCGCGGCACCCTGCCCCCGATTTCGGTGGTGGAGCAACAGGTTCTGGAGCAACTCATCCTCGAGCAGATACAGCTTCAGCGCGCCGCGCGATTCGGCATCGTCATCGGCGACGACATGCTGAACCAGGCCATCGGATCCATCGCCCAGGGCATCGGCATTACGCTGGAGCAGTTCCCGCAGGCGCTGGCGGAGGAAGGCATCGACTACGCGATGTACCGCGAGGACACCCGGCAGAACCTGATTCTGGAACAGCTCAGGCAGCGGGAGGTGATCAGCGCCATCGTCGTGTCGCCGCGGGAGATGGAACTGTGCCTCGCCCAGAGCACCACCGACCTCGCCCGAAGCCAGGAATACAACGTCTCGCACCTGCTGATCGGCCTCACGTCCACGGCCACCCGGGACGAGATCGTACGGGCACGCGAGCAGGTCGAGGATATCTTTCGGCGGCTCGAGGCGGGCGAGAGTTTCGCGGAGCTGGCGATCACCTATTCCGACGGGCAGACCGCGCTCGAGGGCGGCGCTCTCGGTTGGCGGACGGGCGAACAGCTACCCACGCTGTTCGTGGACGCCATCCTGTCCATGCAACCCGGGGAGCACTCCCAGGCCATCCAGAGCGGCAGCGGTTTTCACATCGTCCGGCTCAACGACATGCGCGGCACGCAGCAGCCGGTGATCGTCGACCAGCAACGCATTCGCCATATCCTGCTGCGCCCCAACGAGATCGTGGACGCCTCCGCCGTGCAGCAACGCCTGTCCGGCATCCGCGAGCAGATTCTCGGGGGCGACGACTTCGCGACCATCGCCCGGAGCGTATCCGAGGACCCCGTGTCCGCGTCGGACGGCGGCGATCTGGGGTGGACCGAGCCCGGCGTGTTCGTGCCGGAATTCGAGCAGGCGCTCGCCGCGTTGGAGATCGCCCGGCTCAGCGAGCCGTTCGAGACTCGCTACGGTTGGCATATTGCCGAGATCACCGGCACGCGTACCTACGACACCACGGACGAACTCAAGGAACAGCGCTGCGTCGAGCAGATTCGCGCGAGCAAGCTGGAAGAAGAGCAACAACTCTGGTTGCGCCGCCTCAGAGATGAGGCATTTGTCGAAGTACGCCTGTAGACCGCGGCGCGGCGGCGCCGTGCCCACCATCGTTGTCACCTCCGGCGAACCCGCCGGCATCGGCCCGGACATCTGCGCCATGCTCGCCATGCGGGAGGTGGCGGCGCGGCTCATCTTTCTCGGCGACCCCGATGTGCTCGCGGGCCGGATCGGCGACCTGCGGCTGCCGGTGACACTGGAGACGCTGGACGATCCCGCTTCCGCCCACCCGCACCGGGCCGGCGTCATGCAGATCGTGCCGGTGGCCGCGGCACGGCCCGTTGAGGCCGGCCGGCTCGACCCGGGCAACGCCCGCTATGTCCTCGGGCAACTGGACCTGGGCGTTGAGTTCTGTACCGGGACCCCCCACGGGGCGCTGGTGACCGCGCCGGTGCAGAAGAGCACCATCAACGAGGCCGGAATCCCCTTCACCGGTCATACCGAGTGGCTCGCGGACCGCACCGGGGCCGGGCGGGCGGTGATGATGCTGGCGTCGCCCGGGTTGCGCGTTGCGCTGGCAACCACCCACCTGCCGCTGGAGCACGTGGCCGGCGTCATCACCGGGGAACTGCTGGACGAGGTCATTACCGTGCTGCACGACGACCTGCGGGCGCGATTCGGCGTCGCGTCGCCGCGCATCATGGTGCTGGGGCTCAACCCCCACGCCGGCGAGAACGGCGTCCTCGGCCGGGAAGAACTCGACATCGTGGCGCCGGCGCTCGCGGCGCTGGCCCGGCGCGGTCTGGACGTGCGCGGCCCCGTGTCCGCGGATACCGCGTTCACGCCGCACCGCCTGCGGGACTGCGACGCGGTGCTCGCCATGTACCACGACCAGGGGCTGCCGGTCATCAAGGCCCTGGCCTTCGGTGAAACGGTCAACGTCACGCTTGGACTGCCCATCGTGCGCACCTCGGTGGATCACGGCACGGCACTGGACCTGGCAGGCTCCGGACGGGCCAATCCCGACAGCCTGCTGCAGGCGGTCAATCTCGCCGCGACGCTGGCGGCCCGAGGCCGCTGATGCGCGTTCGCCCGCGCAAGAAACTGGGGCAGCACTTCCTCCACGATCCCGCCGTCATCGGCCGGCTCGTCGCCGCCATCGCGCCGGCGCAAGACGACTGCATCGTGGAGATCGGCGGCGGCCGCGGCGCCCTGACCCTGCCGCTGCTTGAGCGGGTGGCGACGTTGCAGGTGGTGGAGCTCGACCCTGAACTGGCCGACCGCCTGGCGAGCGCTGCCGCGCCCGGGCGGCTGATCGTGCACCGGGCGGATGCGCTCGATTTCGACTTCTCGTCCCTGGCCGCACGGCCGAGGAGCCTGCGCGTGGTGGGCAACCTGCCCTACAACATTTCCACGCCCCTGCTGTTCCGGCTGCTGGGACATCGCGATGCCATCAGGGACATGCACCTGATGCTGCAGCGGGAGGTGGCCGAGCGGATCGCGGCGGCTCCAGGGAACAAGACATATGGCCGGCTCACGGTGATGCTCGCGCCGTGGATGGAGGTGCAGATCTGCTTCCACGTGGGCCCCGGCGCGTTCTCGCCCCCGCCCAGGGTGCGTTCGACCGTGCTGCGGATGATTCCCCGCGCCGAGCGGCTGTTTGCAATGCACGACCCGGCGCGTTACGCCGCGCTCGTCGCCCGCGTTTTCTCCATGCGCCGCAAGACCCTGGCACGGTCCCTGCGCGGGTGGCTGTCGCGCGAGCAGATTGCCGCGACGGGCGTCGATCCGGGCACGCGTCCGGAGAGGCTGGCGCCGGAGCAGTTCGAGCGGCTCGCCCGGGCGTGGGCCGAACACGGCGAGCCGGGCCCGTGACCACCTACGCCGTCGGCGACATCCAGGGCTGCGCCGGGAGCTTCGACCGGCTCC
>JAKZWC010000056.1:0-4566 GCA_047515735.1 Spirochaetales bacterium
GGTGTACACCGACGCCGGCGTGACCGGCGTCGGCGAAGGCGGCGGCTGGCCGGTGGTGGTGGCCAAGGCGATCGACGAGCTGGCCTACTTTCTGATCGGCGAGGACCCGTTCGCCAGCACCCGGCTGTGGTTTAAGCTGTACGACATTCTGCACGGACATGGCGTGACCGGTGCGGTACGCGGGGGCGCCATCAGCGCCATCGACATTGCCCTGTGGGACATCAAGGGCAAGGCACTCGGCGTGCCCGTGTACCAGTTGCTCGGCGGCAAGCTGCGCGAAGCCATCGAGGTCTACGGCCACGCCGGCTCGGTGGAGAGCGCCCAGGCGCTGGTGGCGCGCGGCTACCGCGCCTTCAAGTGCCCGCCCTCCGCCGCCCTGCTGGCCGAGCTGCGCAAGGCGCTCGGGGACGAGGTGGAGATCGGCGTCCACTGCCACGCGGAGTTCACTCCCGCGGCGGCGATTCAACTCGGCCGCGCCTGCGAGCCGTACCGTCCCATGTTCTTCGAGGACCCGGTGGTGCCGGAGAACATCGAGGCGCTGGCCAAGGTGGCGGCCAAGGTCTCGGTGCCGCTGGCCACCGGCGAGCGGTTCGCCACCAAGTGGGCGTTCAGCGAGCTGCTGGCGCGCAACCTGGTGGACATCGTGCAGCCGGAGACCACGCGTCTCGGCGGTATCACCGAGCTGTACAAGCTGGCGGCCATGGCCGAGGCGCAGGCGGTCAAGGTGGCGCCCCACGACGGCTCCGTGGGTCCGGTGGTGGAGATGGCCAACGTGCACGTGCTGGCCGCCATCCCCAATGCCTTCTACCTGGAGCACATGGCGGACGACGTGCCGTGGCGGGAAGCGGTGGCCCCGGGCAGCGTGCCCGAACGCGACGGCAGCATCGCGGTGCCCGATGCGCCCGGCCTGGGGGTGGAACTGGACGAGCGGGAGGCCGCGGCGCACCCGATCCTGGAGACCGGCGCCCTGGAATACGAGCACCGCACGCCGGAGCAGATGCAGCAGTCGTTCACCAGGTAGACCCGAGGGTCGCGAGGAGGCATTCGATGGGACGGGAACAGATCCCGCAGGAAGATGGTCGCCGGCGACTCGATGGCCGGGTGGCGCTGGTCGCCGGAGGCGCGGGCGCCATGGGCACGGCCGTGGCGCGTCGGTTCAGCGCCGCCGGGGCGCGGGTGGCGGTGGCCGACCGCCGGATCGACGCGGCCGAGACGGTCGCCGCGGAGCTGACGGCCGCGGGCCGCGAGGCGCTGGCGGTGGCGCTCGACGTAACCGAACCGGACACGTGGCAGGCGGCCGTGGAGCAGGTGGAAAGCCGCTTCGGATCCCTGACCACGATGTGCTACCTGGCGGGCGGCAACCACCGGGTGAGCTACGACGCAATGACGGTGGCGCAGTTCCGGCGCATTCTGGAGTTGAACCTGACCGGCATCTTCATCGGCATCAAGGCGGTGGTGCCGGCCATGCGCCGGGCGGGCGGCGGCTGCATCATCAGCGTCGGCTCGCTGGCCTCGCTGCGCGCCGGCGGCGGCGCCCCTGCCTATACCTGCAGCAAGTTCGGGGTCAATGCCCTCACCGCCGCCACCGCCGGCGCCTATGCCGCCGATGGGATCCGCTGCTGCCAGGTAAATCCAGGCCACGTGGACACGCCGTTCATCCGCGGATCGAGCGACTACAGTCCCAACGACTGGTCCACCTCGATCGACAACCCGGTCAACTTCGAGCGCCGCCGCGGGGCGACGCCGCTGGGGCGCCTCAATCAGCCGGAGGAAATCGCGGAAGCGTTCGCCTTCCTTGCCTCCGACGCAGCCGACATGATCACCGGTTCGGCCATCACCGTGGACGGCGGCGCGGCCCTCAGGTGAGGGTTATAGCAGCCGGCTCACGTCCACCGCGACATCGGGGAACGCCAGCGGATGTATCACGCCGCCGTCCAGGGTCTGGTCGTCGCGGTAGGTCCCGGCCGCCGGGTCGCGAAACAGCAACACCGTCATGTCTCTGAGGTTCACCACCCAGTACTCCGGTATCCCCGCTTCGGCGTAGAGTCGCTTCTTCTCGTCGAAGTCCTTGCTCAAGCTGGTGTTGGCGTACTCGACGAGCCAGTAGACATCCTCCGGGTAGGGATGATGGTCGCCATACTCCTGCGGAGACCGCCTCACGATTGCCAGGTCAGGTTCCGGCTCGGAGCTGACCGCCGAGAGCGTGATCGGCTTTGCAGGACGCACCTGGGCTCGCTCTCCCAGTATCCGCATCAGGTACTCTCCAGCTCGTACGCTGGTCGATGCGTGCGGTACTCCTTCGGGAGACATGATCGCTCCATTCAGCAGCTCCACCGGCTGATCGTCCAGGACCCCGGCGGCGATTATCCGGTGGTAGTCGGCCACCGTCCAGGTTTGGGTCGTCACGGCCATGATCGATCAGGACAGCCCCGCCTCGAGAATCATGGTGACCCCCATGTCGTGATAGGGGGCGGGATCGTCGCCGGCCGAGGTGCGCATGCAGACGCGTTTCCCGGTGCCCTCCAGGTCGCGCGCCAAATAGCGCACGCAGTCGTCCACACTCTGTAGCGCGTGGTTGGGGTGCCGGCGCAGGTCGAAGGTCATGTCGGCCGGGCCGATGGTGAAGAAGTCGACGCCGTCCTTGGCCAGCCGCCGCGCCGCCGTGGTGGCGGCCACCGACTCGATCTGCATCGCGAGAGCGCCGGTACGCTCCCACAGCGCCGCGTACTCCTCCAGGCTCTGATTGGCATAGCCGGCCCGGGCGCGGCCGCCCCAACTGCGCGCGCCGCGCGGCGGATAGTAGAAGTTGGCCACCGCCTCGTCGACCGTGGCCTCCTGCTCCACCTGGGGAACCTCGATGGCGTTTGGCCCAAGGTCCAGGTAGTTGCCGACCAGAAAGGTGAAGCGGGTGTGCTTGATACGAAACCAGACCGGCACGCCCACCTCCGCGGCCGCGGCGCAAAACGCCTCGAGCGTGTGCTCGCTGAATGCCGAGTGCTGGGCATCCACCGACACGAAGTCGTATGGGCGCCGCCCCACGATGCCGCGCAGCCAGTCGACGTCCGCATGCATCGGGATGGAAGCGCCGAAGAGCTGCTCGCCGGAGCGGATCCGTTCCTTGAATGATTGCTGTCCTGCCATGGTTCCTCCCTCGCCGGCACACTCTATCACAATCGCCCTGGTGCCGGAGCGGTACCGCGTACTATGATCGATTCGTCATGGCTTGGCAGGTAGAGACGATTGTGCAGCGGCCGTCGCTGGTTGGCGAAGGCGCGATATGGGATCCGGAGCGGCAGGTGCTGTACTGGGTCGACATCATCGGCCACAAGCTGTTCGTGTACGACCCGGCGAGCGGCGAGAACCGCTCCATCGACACCCTGCAGGCAGTCGGGACGGTGGTGCCGCGTGCCTCCGGCGGCGTCATCGTGGCGCTTCACAACGGCTTTGCCAGCCTCGACCCGGACAGCGGCGTGATGCGCCCCATCGCCGATCCGGAGCGCCACATCCCCGCCAACCGCTTCAACGACGGCAAGTGCGACCCCGCCGGCCGCCTGTGGGCCGGCACCATGGAGTTCGACGGCACCCCCGGCCGCGGCGCCCTCTACTGCCTGGAGCTGGACGGCAGCGTGACCCGCAAGTTCGGCGGCGTCACCATCTCCAACGGCATCGTCTGGAGTCGCGACCAGCGCACCATGTACTACGTCGACACCGGCCGCAACAACGTACGCGCCTACGACTACGACATCGACAGCGGCGCCATCGACAACGAGCGGGTCACCGTGACCAACGGCGGCAGCGGCCACTTCGACGGCATGACCATGGACGAGGAGGGCATGCTGTGGATCGCCATCTTCGGCGGCAGCGCCGTACGCCGCTACCACCCCGAGAGCGGCGAGCTATTGGCCGCCGTCGAGCTGCCGATGAGCCAGGTCACCTCCTGCGCCTTCGGCGGCCCCGACCTGACCGACCTGTACATCACCTCCGCCTGCCTGCGCCTGAGCGCGGCCGAGCGGGAGGCCGAGCCGCTGGCCGGCTCCCTGGTAAGGGTGGTCCCCGGCGTCCGCGGTCTGCCCGCCGTCCCTTACGCCGGTTGATTCAGCGCCGGGGAGGCACGCACTGGCGCGGCGGGTTGCCGTAGAGTGCCGGCAGCGCCGCGCGCGGGTCCGACTCCACTGCGGTGGCGTCCAGCCGCTCCTTCGCCGCGGCCGGCAGCTCCCAGGCCGCGGCGGCGAACAGCTCGTCGACGTGCGCCGGCAGCTCCGCGCCCAGAATGGGGGCGGTGAGCGTCGGGTTGGCCAGCAGCCAGGCTACCGCCACCTGCGCCGGGGTGCGTTGCGCCTCCCTCGCCACTTCGTCGAGTGCGGCCCGGAGCGGCGCCGTGCGGCGCAGCATCTCCGCCGCGTGCGGGCTCGCCGCCCAGTGATTGTCGGCCGGTAACGGCTTCCCGTCGCGCACCGCGCCGGTGAGCAGCCCGACCGCCAGCGGGCTGTAGGTGATCAGCCCAAGCCCGAAGCGGCGGCACAGCGGCGCTATCTCCCGCTCGATGAGCCAGCGCTGAACCAGGCT
>JAKZWC010000057.1:0-3155 GCA_047515735.1 Spirochaetales bacterium
GGCTTACCAAGTCGGCGTAAGCACCGTGGGCGCTGATCATCACCAGTTGGTGGCACGCGGCGAGCTACTACATGATCCTGTTTCTGGCCGGCCGGCAGGCGGTGCCGGTGGTGTACGAAGAGTCCGCCGCCCTGGAGGGCGCCGGCCCCTGGCAGCGGTTGTGGCGGATCGTGCTGCCGCACATGCGCCCTACCATCGCCCTGGTAATGGTGATCTCAATCATCAACGGCTTCCGTACCTTCGCCCTGCAGCACGTGATGACCGGCGGCGGGCCCGGCACCGCCACCGAGATCATGACCCTGCTGATTTACAAGACAGCGTTCAACTTCGGCAAGTACGGCGAGGCGGCGGCGATCTCGATGCTCTATCTGGCGATGATCCTGATCTTCAGCGTCGTGCAGTTCCGGGTGCTGCGGGGCGAGGAGCATGGTTAGCGCAGCGGCCGCGCGGCTCGCGACACGGTCGGCGATTCTGGCGCTGCTGGTGGTGACCAGCGCGGTGACGATATTGCCGCTGCTGTGGATGGTGAGCACGTCGTTCAAGGCCCCGGACGCCGTGTTCGACCTGCCGATCCGCTGGCTGCCGGATGCGTTGCGCTGGCACAACTATGGGGAGGCGCTGCTGGCGCGCCCGTTCTGGCTCTACTCGGTCAATTCCATTGCGGTGTCGCTGGCGAGCGTCGCGCTCACCGTGCTGCTCAGCGTCGCCGCCGGCTACAGTTTCTCGCGCTTCCGCTACCCGGGGCGCGATCTGCTGTTCGTGCTGGTGCTGGCCACCATCGTGATCCCGTTCGAGGCGATTGCGCTGCCGCTGTATCTGCAGATTCATCGCTGGGGCTGGCTCAACACCTACCTGGGGCTGACCCTGCCCACGGCGCTGTCGCCGATCGGCATCTTCATCATGCGCCAGTACATCCTCGGTATCCCGCAGGACTTCGTGGACAGCGCGCGCATCGAAGGCGCCGCGGAGGTTCGCATCCTGGTTCGGGTGATCTGGCCGCTGAGCCGGCCGGCGCTGGCGGCGGTGGCGATCTTCACCTTCGTGTGGAACTGGAACAACTACCTGTGGCCGCTGCTGGTGGTGTCGCGCGACTCGCTGCGCACGCTGCCGCTGGGCATGGCGCTGTTCGAGAACCAGCTCAACGTCAGCTACAACCAGGTGATGGCGGTGGCGGTGTTCGGCGCGCTGCCGCTGGTGGCGATGTTCATCCTGCTGCAGCGCAACTTCGTGCGCGGTGTCGCCCTGACCGGGTTGCGCGAGGGCTGAGCGGTGCAGCCGGCGGAGCAACCGCCGCCGCCACTTGCCGACCGTCGCGCGGCACGACCGGTGCAACCGGTGGCGCACGTGCACGGCGCTGGCGCGAAGGCGACGCGATGGCGATCCTGGCGGTAGACATCGGCGGCACTCGCACCCGCGCGGCGCTGCTGCCCCGCTCGGCCGGCGGCGCGGGCTCCGATGCCGGGCGGCTTCCAGAACCGGCGTTGGCGCCGGCAGAGATGCCGCCGCGCGCTCCCGGCGAGCGGTTGCCGGTAGCGGCGTTACTGGAATTCCTCGCCGCGTATGCCGCGTCGGCGGACCCGATAGAAGCGGTCGGCGTGTCGGTGGCCGGGGTGCTCAGCCGCGACCGCGGCAGCGTGCGGCAGGCGCTGAACCTCGGCTGGGCCGACGTGCCGCTGCGGGCGCAACTCGGCGCACGCTTCGGGTGCCCGGTGGTGCTCGACACCGACTCCTTCGCGGCGGCCTGCGCGGAGGCGCGCCTCGGTCATGGCCGCGGCCAACCCGCACCGACCTTCCTGTTCGTCACCATCGGCACCGGGGTCGGCCACGCCCTGGTGCTGGAGGGGCGCCTGTGGCGCGGCGTGCACGGCGCCGCCAGCACGTTCGGCCACCTCAGGTCGCACGCTGTCGGCGGCGCCGCCTGCTACTGCGGGGGGCACGGCTGTCTGTGCCAGTACGCGTCGGGGCGTGGCCTGACCCGCTTGGCGCGGCGCTACGGAGCGCCGCCCGGCATTCAGGACGGCGCCGCGGTGGTGAGTGCGGCGGCGCGCGGACAGCGGTGGGCCCGGCAGGCGGTGGATCGGGCGACCGACGCCCTGGCACTGTCGCTCAGTCAGGCGCTGGCAGTGGTAGACTGCGGCATCGCGGTGATCGGCGGCGGGGCGGTGTCCGCGCACTGGCCCGACGTGGCGCAGCTTCGGAAGCGGGTACAGGATCGGCTGCATCCGCAGGTGCGGGTCGCCGAGATTGCCGTGTCCCGGTTGGATCATGCGGCATTGCGCGGCGCGGCGCTGGAGGCGGGCGACTCGGTCGCCAAAGGGGGGAGCCGGTGAGCAGCAGGATTCCGGCGGTGGAGTTGATCCACCGGGCGCATCGCGAAGGATGGGCGGTGGGCCAGTTCAACATGAGCAGTCTGGACACGCTGCATGGAATCATCGACGCCGCCAACGCGGACCGGATCCCCTGCCTGGTGGGCCTGTCGCTGACCACCGTGCGCTACGTGGGCATGGAGTACATCGCCGGCCTGATACCGGCGGCGCGCAGCCAGGCGACCACGCCGCTCTATTTCCATCTCGATCACGGCGCCGACCTCGACGACGTCCGCCAGGTGGTGGCGGCCGGGTTCGATTCGGTGATGATCGACACGTCAATGCTGCCCTACGCCGACAACGTGGCGCGCGTGCGCGAGGTGGTCGCCTTGGCCCATGACCACGGGGTCGGCGTGGAAGCGCAGATCGGGGAGACCTGGGAAGGAGACCTCGGAGCGGGCGAGGAGGCGGTGACCGACCCCGCCATGGTGGCGGAGTTCGTGCACGCAACCGGCGTCGACTACCTGGCGTGCTCGTTCGGGAACAAGCCGGCCGGCGGCGTCGGCATCGGCACCCCCGACTGTGACCTGTTTGCCCGCATCGGGCAGGCGTCGCCGGTGCCGCTGGTCGTGCACGGCGGCACCAGCCTTACGGACGGCATGATCCGTTTCGCGATACGGTGCGGGGCGGCGAAAATCAACATCGACACCTGGATCCGGCGCGCCGTCACGCAGACCCTGGCGCGCTGCTATGCGGGTGACGATTGCCCGGCGGACCCGCGCGTGTCGTTCAAGCAGGTACGCGCCGCCGTGGCCGAAGCGGTTACCGCGAAACTGCGGCTGTTCAGCG
>JAKZWC010000058.1:0-3204 GCA_047515735.1 Spirochaetales bacterium
GTCATGCTCCTTCTCATCGCCAATGAGGCGCCTCTCGGTCCCGAACGGAGGGATCACGCGCTCAGAGGCTCGTGGGCGCGCTACCGGGAATGCCACATCGGTGGTGATTTCCTCCTGATCTATCGCCTCGCCGACACGGACGAGCCGAGCGGTTCCATCTATTTTGCCCGGGTCGGCACCCATGCCGAACTGTTCGAATGACCACCAGCAGGGGCATTCCCTCCATCTCCGTAAGCTACGCCCGCACACGACGCACCATCTCCGGTCCAATGAACTCGGGATGCGGCCGATGCAGGAGGGCCTGGGAGAAGCACGGCGCGGGGAGCAGCGAGGATTTGGTTGCGCCGGTGCGCTGGGCGGTCATCCAGACATTCCTGTGCACCGTGTCACGCGCTGCGCGGGCTGGCCCAGGACCTCCGATAAGGGCTGTTCTGTCCCCTCGGGATCGTCGGCGTGGGAGACTTCGGCTTGACGCCGCGGCGCCAGTCCGAGAATAGTGACTGCAGGCTGCCGATGGGGGAGGGTACTGACCACCCTAAAGCCGCACGTCACCGCGCGCCCCCAGTGCGAGAGAACCGAGGGACAGCCCGGCCAGGCCGGGCCTCTCGGCTCCAACAGCTCCACCAGGGAAGGGAGTAGCTACCCTACCCGGAGTGAATAGGCTGAAGCGACCTCTCATCTATCGGTAGCAGTACCGTCGGTTCTCTCGCAAACGGCCCGGCACCTTTGTGCCTGGGGCGACGCAGGCAGCGCTGGCGCTGGCCTGGTGCCGTCTTTTTCTCCTACAGACGGCCTGGTCCGTTCCTGCGCTGCTCGTGCAGCCGAATCGCAGTCGCAATCACGTTCGTCTTGGCGTCGTCCAGGTCGACGTCCTTCAGAGCGATCTCGAGTACCTCTTCGCGCGGCTCCATCACGATACGCCACCGGCTCATCAGGTCCCTGCCGAGGATCGACGGCATCCGGGAGCGCGGCACCGGCTCGGTCGCGACGACCCCGAGGTTGATGCCGTAGAACTTGATCGAGATGTCGTCGAACGCCATCAGCGCCTGCTCCAGCCTGACATCCATCCGGCCTACCCAGCCGATCACCTTCGAGATAGGAACGCCTTCCTGGGGACAGCCAAGTCGCAGCGCGTCGCTCGGTGAGAGCAGCGACAGGTCGGAGCTCGTATCCATCATGAACCTGACTTCCCCGCCGAGGTTCAGGCGCGGCAACATGATCCCGGCAACTACGTACGGCCGCCCCTCGTAATACGAGCCCGTCATAGCAGGATGACGGGAGGGCCTGGAGCGCGATACTGAACGATCGCCCTTGCGGGCATGGATGTCGTTTCGCACATATGTGGAAACCTCCTGTAGGGTGGACCGGTACGAGACGACCTGGAGAACGCCACCCTGTCATTCGGGGGAGTTGCTCTGATGAGCAACAGCCTAGGTCGTCACTGGATCTACAGAGGTAGTATACAGACGACAACTCCTTATGACAACAGGAATTACGAGATTTTTACGAGCCGCCGCCACGCCCGGTCTGGCAGCTTGTGCGGCACGCTTGACTGGTAGCAAACCCCGCCGCCAGGCGGGCGCGGCGGTAGCAGCAGGCACAATGCCGTGCCGCCTGGTGCTTCGAGGTGCTCCTTGAGAGGGGGTGCTGTTCTTCCAGACTGACCAACTTCGGCACGAGCAGGCATCGGCGGGGCTGGCAGTTGCGGCTGTACTTCTCCGCCGTGGTGAGTAGTCAACGGCTCCCGGTCGGCCGCCAGCAGCGCCGCGCTTACCAGCTCCGCGGCCACCAGGGTAGACTTGCCCAAGCCGCCGGCACTCGACAGCAGGGCCAGCTCGCCGATGCTCAGCACCGCGTCGGGGCGCGGCTGACTCCTCGTCGGCTGCGAGGCCGGGATCGCGCCACAGTACCGGCGCCGGCGAGAGGCGCGGGCAAACTGCGGCATCTTTGGGCGGAAAAGGACATGAGTGCGTTCGTTCCTCTCGGTGACAACAACACGAGCGCGGAAGTTTCCAGACGTTCGTTCGTGGCCGAGTGCACAATTGTTCGTCTGTCCTTCAAGAAGGACACAAAGTGGCGTCTCCGAGGTGGAGGTATGGAGTTCTCGGCTTCAATAGAGGACACTCACTTTATGAGGACGGTTGAGAACAATCGGCAGTTCTCCCAGGGTGACTCATTGACGTGCGAGATCGAACAAACGGAGACGTTGACGAACGGGAAGATGACCGCAGAGCACGCAGTCAAGAAAGTGCTGAAACACACTCAGGCGCAGACTATGAATACAGATCTGCCCTTTTCTGACGACGAGTAGCTGGCGCCGGTACTTGGCGACGGCGCCGACGTGCGGCGCCCGTGGCTGCGCGAGCTGGCCGCCGAGCTGGGCCGGACCTATGCGGCCGTGCGGACCCGAGCATCGCGCATCGGCGCCCACTTCAATGAGGCCCCGACTGCGAAACAAACCAACATACCTACGCGCGCGCCTACGCGCGAGAGGCTTTGCCGGCGCCCCTACTTGGCCGCCCCGGTGCGCGACCGAAACAGCATCTCGATAGCCTGCTCGATGAGCGCTTGCCTGCTGGTATCTTCCTGCGCCGCGATGACCCGGAGCTGCCGGGCCACGTCGGGCGTGACGTAGGCGCCTACGTGCTTGCGCCCCTGGCGGGTAGCTGCCACCGGGCGGCGGCTAGGCTCCGCGGGCTGCTGGAGCGCATCGGCAAACTTGCTCATCGGTTCCCCCTGTTCAGCTTGCGTGCATGCAGAACGTGTGCACACGCTGAATCTCATCGGCAGCTTTCCCGCTCGCCTCTACTTCCTGCGCCGTGAGGCCGGTGAGTAGCGACCGAGCGAACACCACGCGGGCACCGATCCGCACCGGGCAGACTTCGACACGCTGGCCGGTGAGCGCTTCGGCAGCTTCATCGGCATCACGGCCACGGGCCGGCACCTGGTTGAGTACCACTACCACCGGCGCTGCGGTGACCGCCTGTAGGCGCTGCATCGTGGTAATGGTCGCCTCTAGGTCCAGGATCGAGGGTCGGCACGGTAGCAACACAAGGTCGGCCAGCTTGGCCGCGGCAAGCGCCGCGTTGTCGGCGCCTACCCATGCACGCGGCGGCGTGTCGATGATCGCCACGTCCGCACCGAGGCCGGCGACCCCGGCGCCGGGGTCGGCGGCGAAGTGTGATACGGTAAGGGGAGCGATGA
>JAKZWC010000059.1:0-3592 GCA_047515735.1 Spirochaetales bacterium
ACATAGACCAGGATCATGCCGATGGTGGGGGCCGCCAGCGAGAACAGGAACAGCGCCACCTGGTCCAGAATGGTCTTGAAGTGCTGGAAGAACTCCAGCGGCGACAGCCAGTACCGGGTGTGGGAGCCCTGGCTGCTGGAGGGGACCAGCGCGGCGACGCGCCCCTCGATCGCCTGCAGATCGGGAATCAGGCGGCCGAGCTGATCGACCCGGATCACCCGGTCGTCGAACACCCATTGCAGGTCGAACGTGGAGGTGCGCAGTCCCGCGCTCTGCATGTCGCGAAACACATCGGGCGGCATGAACAGGCGCCCCGGCAGTGGCGGATAGATCCACTCGCGAGTGGTGACTGCGGACTTGTCGGGCGTACCGTCGCCGTCCTCGTCGATGGTCAACTCCGGGCGGAACATGCCCACCACTTCGATCGGCGTCAACGCGAAGCGTTGCTGCCGGTACTCTTCGATCCGCAGGCCGGGCAACACCTCGTCCGGCTGGAGCTGGTAGGCCCACACGTAGCGTCCGCCCACCACCAGCTCCAGGTCGTCGAGGGTCTTCTCGTCGGCTACTACCTCCACCACGCCGTCCGCGCGCGGCGCGTACCAGCGACCCAGGCGTATCTCCGAGTAGTCGACGAGATTGCTCAGGAAGGAGAGCTCGGCGCGGGTGGCCCGTCCCGCCGGGTCGGCGGCCTCGTTCAGGAGCACGAAGTCGCTGCCGAAGCTGCCGTAGAAGGAAGTGGCGAGGGCGCGGTGACCGATGCGCCCGCGCAGCTCGCCGTCGAGGTAGCGCTGCAGGCGCGCCAGGTGGTCGAAGGTCACCGGCTCGCGGCGCCGGCTGTTGCGGTGCGCCACGATGACGGCGAAGGGCGGGCGAAAGTCATCCTCCGCGTGCCAGTGCTCGATGAAGCTGCGCTGCAGGCCGGCGGCGGTGTAGATGGGGACGGCGGCGGCGAGCCCGGCCACCAGCACCAGTCCGGCCAGCAGGGCACCCAGCAGGCGCCAGTTGCGCGCCATTCGCTGCAGCGTGATCCACAGGACGGTGAGCGGATACAGGACTATGGCGGCGGGGGCCAGACCGCGTGCGCGGCGTGATTCTAAGCGCCCGTAACTGAGCACCGGTGGGGTGCGGCTGCCGTCGCCCGCGGGCGCGGGGCTCCCCGGCGCCGTGGCGTCCGGCGGTGCCGCGGTGCCGGGCGCACCGCTGCCGCCGGTGGCGCCGCTGCCGCTCACTTTCCGATCACCAGTTGACCTGCCTCCAGACCAGTCAGAATCTCCACCTGGGTATCGGTACGCACGCCCACCTGTACGTCCACTTCGCGCCGCTGCTCGCCTTCGAGCAAACGAACGTAGGTGCGGTCGCGGAATTCGCGCAGCCCGGCGGCCGGGATCACCAGTGTCTGCGGTCGGCTCTCGATCACGACTCGGGCGGTCAGGCGGCCCTGCGCACGCAGCTCGATGCCGGACTCCTCCAGGGCAAGGTGGACGATGTACTCGTCGCGGCGCAGGGTCGGGTCGGTTGCCTGATTGCGGCTGGTGACGGCGACTACCTCGCCTGGCATCCAGGAGCCGCGGGTCACCTCCACCAGCGCCTGCTGGCCGGCCACGACGCGCTCGAACTCATCCACGTTGACCCGCATCTGCAGTTCCAGCTCGGTCGGATCGGACACCTCGATGATGGTCTTGTACTCCTGGATCAGTTCCCCTACTTTGCCGCGCACCGCCTTCACGTAGCCGGTGTACGGGGAACGGATCACGTAGGCGCCGACGCGGTCGCGCAGATAGTCGGTGCGGATTTCCTGCTTGGAGAGCTCCAGTTGGTTGATGACGCGCTCGGTGCGGGTCACGCTGCCCGCGGTCAGGGCTTCGTGGCGCAGCCGGGCGATCTCCAGGTCGATCTCGGCCAGGCGCAATTCCTGCTCCAGGTCGGAACTCTCCAGTCGCGCCAGCACCTGACCTTCCCGCACTTCGTCGCGCACGCCCACGTTGAGCTCCGTGAGACGACCCGGCTCCCGAAAATACAACTCCACCTCGCGGGTAGGGGTGACCACCGCGGTGCCGCGCACCTCGACCGCGAGGTCGATGCGCTCCACCTCGTAGGTGACTGCCCGTGAGCGCAGCGGGATCGAGGGCAGCTCGCGCAGCCCCTCCTTTTCGTCGTCGGGGAGCGCGCTGCAGGAGGTCAGCAGCGCGACCACCAGCAACGCCGGCGCCACCGGACAGGCACTGGCCGCGCGCCGGCCGCGGAAACGCCGGAACCGCGCCGTCATGCCGCACTCCGTTCGGAGCTGAGCATCCCGTCGCGCATGCCGTACACCTCATCGGCGAAGTCGGCGGCGGTGGGGTCGTGGCTGGTCACGCAGACCGCGATGTTGCGTTCCCGCGCCATCGCGCGCAGCAGCGCCAGCACCCCCTGTCCGGTGGCCTGATCCAGCTCTCCGGTAGGCTCGTCCGCGAGCAGCAGCTCCGGTTCCTTGACCAGGGCGCGGGCAATGGCGACGCGCTGCTGCTCGCCGCCGCTGAGCTCGTAGATGCGGTGATGGGCGCGCGGCGCGAGTCCCAACAGGTCGAGATAGTGCAGCGCACGCTCGCCGGCGGCGCGCGGGTTGGCGCCGGCGATGCGCAATGGCACGTCCACGTTCTCCGCCGCCGTAAGGCCGGGAATCAGCGCGAACGCCTGGAAGATGAAGGCCGCCTTGGTGCGGCGCCAGCGGGTCATTTCCCGCTCCGAGAAGTGGTGCAGGTCACGCTCCAGGTAGAACACCGCGCCGGAGGTGGGCCGGTCCAGCCCGCCGATCAGATTGAGCAGCGTGGTCTTGCCCGATCCGGACTTGCCGCGGATCAGGGCGAAGTGGCCGGGGGTCAACTCCATGTTGACCGCGCGCACGGCCTGAACGCGTTCCTGGCCGAGCACGAATTCACGCGAGACGTTGGAGGTGCGAATAACGGGCGGCATGCGATTCAGGTCAGGATCTGGACGCCGATGGGCGCCGTCGCAGCACAATAGCAGCAACCACGGCGGCTCCGCCAGCAAGCAGCGGCACCAGGGTATATTCGTCCAGGCCGAACGTAGCCACGCCCACCGGTATCAGCCACACCAGGACGCGCGTAAGGCCAATCCACAGCAACTGCAGCCCCAGCACCAGGGCGAAGCGGACACCGAGCTGGGCATAGTCGCGGGCACGTTCGTAAGCCGACTGGATCACGATGATCAGCACGATGACCGCCAGTCCCATGACGAACATGCCCACCATGTCGCCGGTACGCAGCAGCGCCGACACCTGGAACGCGCTCATGTCGCGGTCCGTGCCCAGGCGGTAGAATAATGCGAACAGCGTCTGGTACAGGTCGCGGGTGGCGATGAACGTCAGCAGAAACAGGGCAAAGTTGAGCAGGGTGAGCACGTATGACAGTACTCGGCGCATGTCCCTTCATTGATGATGATGTACTACGTCCCGGAATACAACCCCGGCCGGCACCTGGCCCACACGCCGTCCGGGGTCGCCGTGACAGGCGATCTCGCTCCGGACCACGGGAGTCACGAATAGGGGTCGGCGGCGTCGCGCAGACCGTCGCCGAGGAAGTTGTACAGCAAC
>JAKZWC010000060.1:0-7453 GCA_047515735.1 Spirochaetales bacterium
AGACCCGATCGGGTATCTCACCTCGCCGTGGTACGCGCCCGAGCTGGGCTGCAACATCGCCCTGGGCCACGTGCCGGTCGGGCTCTCCGCCGTCGGCACGGAGCTCACGGTATGGCTGCCGGACGAGTACGCCAGCGAGCCGGGCAAGCCGAACCGGGCGCAGGTGTGCGAGGTCCCGTTCCGGCCGTCGGTCAATCCCAGCGCGCGCGAGCTGGCCCACTCCCGCGGCGAGGACGCGACCATCTAGCCATGCGGTATCTTCGCGAGCGGGTGCTGGCCGGCGAGTTGCTGGCCGGCACCTTCTGCAACCTCGGGTCTCACATCACCACCGAAATCGCGGGAAACGCCGGCTTCGACTGGCTGCTCCTCGACCTGGAGCACGGCGCCGGCGATCAGAGCGAGCTGGTGCATCAGCTCCAGGCGGCCGCCGCGGCTGACACCCCGGCGATCGTGCGCATTGCCTGGAACGAGCCGTGGCGCTTCAAGCGGGTGCTCGACACCGGCGCGGCCGGGGTGATGGTGCCGTGGGTCAGCACCGTCGACGAGGCACAGGTCACCACGACGGCGATGCGGTACTTTCCGGACGGGGTGCGCGGCGCCGCAACCCTGATCCGCGCCAACGGGTTCGGAAAAGACAGGGATGAATACCTGCAGGCTGCCAACGACAACCTGCTCACCGTGGTGCAGATCGAGACCCGGCAGGCGGTGGAGAACGCCGCCGCCATCGCGGCCGTGGAGGGCGTCGACGTGCTGTTCGTGGGGCCGTTCGACCTCTCCATCGGCCTCGGCGTTGGCGGCCAGTTCGAGCATCCGGAGTTCCTGGCGGCGCTCGAACAGGTGGTCGCCGGGGCCAAGGGTGCCGGCAAGGCGGCGGGCATTTTGCTGCAGCGCCCCGATCAGGTGGCGGAGACGATAGAGCGCGGCTTCAGCTTCATCGCCCTCGGCTCCGACGGGGGTCTGGTAGCCAACGGCATGGCGCAACTGGCCGCGGCGTTCGAGCCGTTCCGCGCCAACCAGGAGTAGCGCCATGCCGAGCATCATGATCACCGGACCGGTCGGGGACGTGGTGGAGCAGCAGCTCAGCCCCTTCGGCGAGCTGGTGGTTACCCCCGACATCGAAGAGGCGACCTTCGTCAGCCTGGCCGCCGACGCGGTGGCAATCGTCTGCCGCGGCGAGGCCAGGATCACCCGTCCGGTGATCGACGCCGCGCCGGAGCTGCGGGTGATCGGCCGCACCGGGGTGGGCGTGGACAGCATCGACCTGGCCGCGGCCAGCGCGCGCGGCATCCCGGTCATCAACACGCCCGGCGCCAATGCGCGCTCGGTGGCGGAAGGCGCCCTCACCTTCGCCCTGGTGCTGCTCAAGGAGGTGTTCCACTGGGACCGGCAGGTGCGCGCCGGCAACTGGGCGGCCCGCTACGAGCTGATCACCCGCGACCTGGAGGACACGGTCCTGGGGATCGTCGGCTTCGGCAACATCGGCCGCACCCTGGCGTCGCTGGCGTTGCCGCTGGGCCTGACGGTGCTGGCCAGCGACCCGTTCGTGACCGCGGACGACGCGCGTGCCGCCGGCGTCACTCTGCTGCCGCTGGAGGAACTGCTGGCGCGGGCCGACGTGGTGAGCCTGCACGCCACCCTGACCCCCGAGACCGAGGGCCTGATCAACGCCGCCACCCTCGCGCTGATGAAACCGGACGCGGTGCTGATCAACCTGGGCCGCGGCGGCCTGATCGACGGCCTCGACATCCTGCACCGGGCGCTGGAGGCGGGACGCCTGCGCGCCGTGGCCCTGGACACCTTCGAGCCGGAGCCGCCCGACCTGGGCCATCCCATCTTCCGCCACGAGCGCTGCATCTGTTCCCCGCACGTGCTCGGCCTCACCCCAGGGGCGATGCAGCGCATCTACGTGTCGATGGCGCAGGACATGGCGGCCGTGCTGGCGGGCAAGCGCCCGCGCTACTGCGTCAACCCGGAAACGATCGCCGACTTGGCCGAGTCCTGAACGCTACGTTCCCGGCTGGGGTACGCGAGCGCGGAACATGAGCGCCGTGCCGCGCACCTGGTAGCTCGCAACGGCGGCCGGCACGAAGACCGACTCGCCGGGCCGGCAGGCGACCTCGCGCCCCGCCGCGTCGCGCACCGTGCCGTGCCCGTGCAGCAGCAACAGGATTTCCGGGCCGCCGGTGGTGGCGGCGAACCCGGTCCCCGGCTCCAGCTTGTCGAGGGCGACCGACGAGAGGGCGAACTCGGCGGCGGGCGTCGGATAGCGACGCTCGCCGTTGGCCGCCGGCGGAGGGCGCAGCACTACCGGCTCGTGGGGCACGAAAGATGCCACCCGCAGCAGCTCTGGAACGTCCACGTATTTGGGGGTCAGACCGCCGCGCAGGACGTTGTCGGAGTTGGCCTGCAATTCCACGGCAGTGCCGCGCAGCAGGGCGTGCAGCGTGCCCGCACCGGTGAACAGCGCCTCACCGGGCGCCAGGTGCACCAGGTTCAGCAGCCAGGGACTCAGCACCCCGGAGTCATCTGGATATTGCGCCGCCAGCCGCTGCACCCAGCGCCCCGCCGCGGCAGCCAACGCCGAGTCCGCGGCCACGCGGGAACCGGCTGCGGTCGGCGCGCTCTGCTGTAGCCGGCTGCCGGCAACGGCCACGGCGCGGGCAACCAGGTCAGTCCGCTGCTCGGCATCCAGGCGCAGCGTTGCGTCCATCAACGCGCGCAACGCTTCCGCTCCCGGTTTCGCACGCAGGTCCGTGACGGTAGCCCGCAGTGCGGGGACACCGATTGCGGCCAGACTGCGCGCAACCTCTGCGTACGGGCGGAAGCCGCCGAGCAGCCAGTAGGGCTCCAGCGCCACCACCACCTCCGGCTTGTGGTTGCGGTCGCGGTAGCTGCGCTGCGGCGCATCGGCCGGGATGCCCGCCGCTTCCTCGCGCGCGAACCCCGCCGCCGCCTGCGCCAGGGTCGGGTGGGCCTGGATCGACAGCGGCTCCGCCACCGCCAGCACCTTGAGCAGGAATGGCAACGCCGCCCCGAAACGCTGCGCCACCGGCCCCAGCGTCTCGGCCGGCCGCTCGGCCACCAGCCGGTCAAGGCACACGCGGCGCCCGGCCAACATTACGGCCGATGGCAACTGCGGATGCGCCCCGAGCCACAGCTCCGCCTCCGGCTCCGGCGCCGGCCGCCGCCCCTGCAGACCCGCCAACGCGGTCCGCGATCCCCAAGCGTATCGCCGGATGCTATTCTCGAGCCTCATCACGCCGAGCATGGACAATCCCCATTATATTCAAAATCCGTCCGCGAGCTCAGAACTTCTCCCGGTCTGTCCGCGGTCCAAGGCCGCTACCTTGCAATAGCGCCGCCGATGCGAAGCGGATTACCTCTTATGACCGGGCTTGCTTGTGGGAAGGAGCTGAGATCATGGCCGACTATGTCCTTACAGAATATCTGGAACAAGCTCTCGCGATGGCAGTCTATGACAAGCTGGATGATGGTACGTTTGCGGGTCGAATTCCACCATGTAATGGTGTTATTGCATTCGCTGCCTCGCTGCGGGAGTGTGAGCACCTGCTTCGCTCAACCCTGGAAGACTGGTTGCTCCTTGGTCTGAGGCTCGGGCACACTCTACCTGTCCTCTCGGGGATCGATCTCAACCAGGAACCAACCCGTGAGCCGTTGGGCGCCATGTAGGCGCACCATTTTCGTTCGGCGTTTGCGAACCCTCGACTTCGAAGGACCGTTCTCCGGCTCACGCCATCAGTTCATGATTCTGCGAAGTGCGTTCAGGTCATAGGTATGGATGGGTTTCCGCTAGGGCGGGCCGGGCGGCCGGGGATGGCCGCTGGATGCATGAGACGGGGGCATGATAGGCTGCCGGCGCATGCAACAAAGAACCCTCGGAGATACCGGACTGCGCGCCACCGTCCTCGGCTACGGCGCAATGGAGCTGCGCGATCCGCAGCAAGTGAACGACCGCCAGGCGGAGCTGCTGCTCGGGGCCGTGCTCGACGGCGGCATCAACTTCGTCGACACGAGTCCCGACTACGGCGTGTCCGAGGACCGCATCGGCGCCTACCTCAGCCATCGGCGCTCCGAATACGTGCTTGCCACCAAGGGTGGCTGCAACGTGGACGCCCACGGAGGCAGGGGCAGCGACCCGCGCCACATTTGGACTCGCGAGCAACTCCTCGCCAACATCGAGCAGTCGCTGCGGCGACTGCGCACCGACCATGTCGACATCTGGCAGCTCCACAACGCTCCGGTGGAAGCAGTGGACGGCGCCGCGCTGTTGGAGGTGATGCACGAGGTGCAGACCACCGGCAAGGTGCGCCACGTGTCGATCTCGTCCACCCTGCCGGACCTTGAGACCTACGTCGAACGACGCGCGTTCGCGACCTACCAGATCCCCTATTCCGCCCTGCAGCGGGAGCACGAAACAGTTATCGGCGAGGCCGCGGCTGCCGGCGCGGGCGTGATTATCCGCGGCGGCGTCGCCAAGGGCGAACACTCCACCAGGCAGTCGGACCGCTGGGCGTTGTGGGAAACCTGCAAGCTCGACGAATTCCTCGCCGACGGCGAGTCGCGCTCCAGCTTCCTACTGCGGCTCACCATCACCCACCCCGGGATGCATACCACTATCGTGGGCACCAGGAACCCGCAGCACCTCGCCGATAACCTGGCGGCCGCCGAGCGTGGCACGGTGCCGGAGGACACGTACGCAGAGATCAAGCGGCGGCTTACCGAGGCCGGCGAGCACCCGTAGCAGCCCAGGCCGCAAGCGCCGCTGCGCGGACCAACGTCACCGCGTGCGGTGTGCGGCGCGCCTCACAGGCCAATCGCCACGGCTCTTTCGTCGCGGTCGGCCGGGGTCAGGTAATTCGGCGCGTCGCGGATCAGATCCGATATCTCGTCCTGGTAGTCCTGAAAAACAGCAGAGCGTTTGAGCCGGTGGTCGCGCGTGCCGGGGAGGTCGATGGCCAGCTCCTGGCGCACCGTGCCCGGCTGCGCGGACAGCACGTACACCCGCTGTGCCAGCAGTACTGCCTCGCCCACATCGTGGGTGATCATCAGAATACTGGTACCCGTCTGTCGCCACACCTGCAACAGGAACTGCTGCATCGCCTCCTTGGTCTGGACATCCAACGCGCCGAATGGCTCGTCCAGCAACAGGATCTTGGGGCGGCACACCAGTGCGCGCGCAATGGCAACGCGCTGCCGCATGCCGCCGGAGAGCTCGAAGGGGTGCGCCCGCGCGAATGCAGTCAGCCCGACGATATCCAGGATCTCCGCTGCACGTTCCTCCCGCTCGACCTTGGAGACCCGTTGCAGGCGTAACCCGAATTGTACGTTCCTGGCCACCGTCATCCATGGGTACAACGTGTAATCCTGGAACACCATGCCGCGATCGGGCCCCGGGCCAACTACCTGCTCGCCGTCTACCGCGATCCTACCGGAGGAAGGCACTTCGAGCCCGGCGACCAATCGCAGCAACGTCGACTTGCCGGAGCCGGACGCGCCAACGACGCAGATCATCTCTCCGGTCTCGACGTACAGGTCGATGTTGCTCAGGGCCAGCAGCGAGCCCTGTTTGGCCGCGAATTCCTTACTTACGTCGAGCAATTCCAAGTGCATTTGAATCTCTCCTAATCGAACGACCAGTGACGCAGCCGGCGCAGCAGCCGGCGAAAACTCAGGTCCACGACGAAGCCGATCAGTCCGAGGACGATCAGGTAGCCGAAGATCTGCTCCGTGCGCAGGAATTTCTGCGCCAGCAGGATGCGCTTGCCCAGGCCAACCTCGGCGGCCACCAGCTCCGCGACGATGACCAGGTTCCACGATGCCGCGATATTTATCCTGAAGGTGTCCACGATGTTGGGGACGACGTAGGGAGTGATTACCCGGGCCAAGGTCTGCCACCGGTTCCCGCCCAACGTGTAGGTGGTCTCCACCAATGCCTTGGGCACGAATTTGACGGCGTCCATGATCATCAGCGTGTTGTAGAACACGGTCCCGATGAAGATCAGTGTGATCTTCGGGATCTCGTCTATTCCCAGGTACAGAATCAGCAGGGGAATGAAGGCCGGTGCGGGCATGTATCGAATCACGCCGATAATCGGCTCGAACAGCGACCGCACACTGCCAAACGCCCCCATGCCGATGCCGAGGGGGATCGACACGATCGCCGCCGCCAAGAAGCCGAGGGTGACCCGCAGCACGCTGGCCCTGATGTCCTGCGACAAGACGCCCTTGCCGGCCAGATCCAGCAGTGCTTCGCCGACCGCCGCGGGAGTGGGCAGGAATACCTCCTTGACCACGCCCGCGTTCGCCAGCAGCCACCAGGCGATGAACGGGATCGCCACGGAGAGCGTGACCAGCAGCCAGTAGAGGCGCCGCGGAAGCTCTTCACCAATCCCCCAGAACACCGACGGTCGCAAACTGGGCCGGCGTCCGGAGTTGGTTGCTGCCTGGCGTTCCGCGGACAGTGACGCCATTACTGCGCGGCGGCGTACGCTTTGACGAAGCGATCGTCGAAGATGGCGGTCAGGTCAGGTGCCTCGGGTATGAAATCCACGCTCACCATGAACTCGGCCATCTCCACCGCGGCAAACGGCATGTGCACCATGCTGTCGCCGTCGCTGAACGCCTCCAGGTTCTCCTCGATCGTGAACATGCGCGTGCCTTCGCGGAACAGCTCGAACTGTTCCAGACTCACGCCTGCCCGTTCGGCCAGAAGCTGGTTCGCGCGTTCCGGATTGGCCGCGATGAAGTCCTGAATATCGAACCAGGTGTTGACCAGCGACTGCACGGCGGCCGGCCGTTGGTCGATCAGCGACCGGCTCACCACCAGCAGGTCGGGAATGGCGCCCGGGAACCGGTCGGAACCGAACAGCTCGTGGCTGCCGTCGCGCTCCAGGGCGATGAGCCAAAAGGGCGGGAAGGCGCCCACGCCGTCCACCCTTCCAGCGGCGAATGCTGCCGCTGCCGCGCCGGTCTCCAGGTTGACGATGTCGACGTCGTCACGAGACAATCCGGCATCTTCCAGCGCCAACGTAATCAGGAAGTCATCCACCACGCCCTCTTCCAGGGCAATCCGTTTTCCTACCAGGTCCGCAATGGATTGAATGTCCGCGGTGACGATGATCTTGTCGTTGCCGGACGAGTTGTCGTTCACCAGGACCACTACCTCGCCATTCACCGCGGCATCCGCAAACGAGATGGTGTCATTCAGGGTCTGCGTGTTGCCGTCGAGCTGTCCCGCGGCGAAGGCTTCCATCGACTCCAGATAGCCGTCGAACCAGATCAGCTCCACGTTGACGCCGTTCTTTTCGAACAGTCCTTCCTGTTCGGCGATCACCCACGGCCACCAGCCCGGCCAACTGCTGTAGCCGAGTTTGATCGGTGGCGCCGCATCGCCGCCGCCTTCCCCCGCCGCTCCGGCCAGCGCCACACCGGC
>JAKZWC010000061.1:0-2825 GCA_047515735.1 Spirochaetales bacterium
GTATCAGCGTTCGGGACCGGGGAAATCGTGCGAATCTGGAATCCGATTCCAAATTATCCTGGTTCGTCCGCCTGGCGCGCTCCGTAGCTCAGTAGGACTGCTGGTCGGGGTCGATCTCGTCGACCCAGGCGTTGATGCCGCCCTCCAGGTTGACCACGTCGCGGAATCCTGCCTGCTGCATCTGGGCGACGGCGTTGGCGCTACGGCCGCCCATCTTGCAGTGCACGACGTAGCTGGCCGCGGGATCGAGCTCGTCGAGGCGGCCGGGCAGCTCACCGAGCGGAATCAGGTCGGCGCCCTCGATGTGGTTGATGTCAGCCTCCCACGGCTCCCGCACGTCGATGAGCCGGAACCGCTCGCCACGCCCGATGCGCGCCTGCAGCTCGAACACGTCGATCTCGCGGATGCCGCCGTCGGCGCCATCGTCCGCCCCATGGGCCGCCGCGGCCTGGCCGCCGCTGCTGCCGTCGAATGCCGGCACGCCGCAGAACTGCTCGTAGTCGATCAGCTCGGTCACCGTCGGGTGCTCGCCGCACACCAGGCACTGCGGGTTGCGGCGCAGCTTGAGCTGGCGGAAGCTGAGCTTCAGCGCATCGTAGATCACCAACCGCCCGGCGGCCACGTCGCCGATGCCGAGCAGCACCTTGATCACCTCGTTGGCCTGCAGCGCGCCGACCACGCCGGGCAGCACGCCCAGCACCCCGCCCTCGGCGCAGCTCGGCACCAGTCCGGGGGGCGGCGGCTCGCTGTAGAGGCAACGGTAGCAGGGACCTTCCTGGTAGTGGAACACCGAGAGCTGGCCCTCGAAGCGGAAGATCGACCCGTAAACGTTGGGCTTGCCGGTGAGCACGCAGGCGTCGTTCACCAGGTAGCGAGTGGGGAAGTTGTCGGTGCCGTCGGCCACCACGTCGTAGTTCTTGAACAGCTCCAGGGCGTTGGCCGAAGTGAGCGGCTCCTCGAACGGCTCGATGGTGATGGTCGGGTTGAGGTCGGCGAGCCGATCCGTCGCCCGCTGCAGCTTGGACTGCCCCACCTGCGAGGTGCCGTACAGGATTTGGCGCTGCAGGTTGGTCTCGTCGATCTTGTCGAACTCGACGATGCCGATGCGGCCGATGCCGGCGGCGGCCAGGTACAGCGCCAGCGGCGAGCCGAGCCCGCCGGCGCCGATCAGCAGCGCGGAACTGGCCTTGAGCCGCTCCTGGCCTGCAACGCCCACGTCCGGGATCAGAATGTGGCGGCTGTAGCGCGCCAGCTCGGCTGGGCTCAGGGTAGCCGGGCCGCTGCCGCCGGCGATGGAAGGCACGATGGAGATGGTGTCACCGCTCTTGACGGCGGTGTCCTCGCCGTCCTGATAGCGGATGTCTTCCTCGTTCACGTACACGTTTACGAAGTTGCGCAGCGAGCCGTCGGCGCCGAACAGGTGCTTGCCCAGGTCGCCGTGGGCGGCCGCCAGTTGGCGCAGCACTTCGCCGACCGCCCCCTCCGTGTCGATGGTGACCGTGTCCTGGTTGTCCAGGAACGGACGCAAGGGCGTGGGAATATGAATGGTAATGGCCATGATCGCTACGATAATAATGCCGAACCGGAGCGGCGCCAAACGCCGGTGCCGGTGGTGCCGCCTCGCGCTGCCTGGCAGGATGCTATGTGCAACAACCAGCCGCGCGACTATAATCCGGCCCCGTGAAGGCTGACGAACTGACCATCACGTTTGGTCTGGAGGAAGAGTTCTTCCTTGTCGATCCCGAGTCGCGGGACCTCATCGCTGATCCCGACCCCGCGCTGTTCGAAGACTGCGAGCAGCAGAGCGGGCCGCACAAGGTGGTGCACGAGCTGCTGCGCACCCAGATCGAGACCAATACCCGGGTCTGCCATTCGGTGGCCGATCTGCGCACCGCTCTGATCGAGACCCGCACGCTGGTGATCGACACGGCGGCGCGGTTCGGTGCCGCGGTGATGGGCGCCTCGACCCATCCCTTCGCCCAATGGAGCGCCCAGGCAATTACCCCGAAGGAACGGTACGGACGCCTCGCGATGACGTTCCAGGAAGTGCTGCGCCGCTACCTGGTGGGTGGCATGCACATCCACGCAGGCTTCGGCAATGCCGACTCGCGCATTCGCGTGATGACCGCGCTGCGCCGCTACCTCCCGGTGCTGCACGCACTATCCACCTCGTCCCCGTTCAACGGCGGCCGCGAGACCGGCTTCAAGTCCTACCGCCTGATACTGATGGGCTCAATGCCGCGCACCAATCTGCCGCCGCCGTTCCGCTCCCGCGCGGAGTTCGACCGCCTGCTCGCCGACTATCGGGCGCTGGAGTTCATCGACGACGGCAGCGAGCTGTGGTGGGACCTGCGTCCGGCGGCGCGCTTTCCCACCGTCGAGATGCGCATCTGCGACATCTGTCCGCGGCTGGAGGACACGCTGAGCATCGTGGCTCTGCTTGCCTGCCTGGTGCGCCGGCTGCTGCGCCAGGATGCCGGCGGCGGGCTGCCGCCGGAACCGCCGACCGAGCTGATCGCCGAGAATCGCTGGCACGCGTCGCGCTACGGGGTGCTGGCGTTCCTCGGCAACATCGACACGGGCGGGCGGATCGACATCGACGAGTACGTCGCGCAGTTGGTGACCGATCTCGCCGAGGACGCCGCCGCCCTCGGCTGCGAGCAGGAGTTGCAGGGGGTAGCGGAGATCATCCGCCACGGCAGCGGAGCGGACCGGCAGCTCGACCTGTTCCGCCTGCGCCGGCTGGAGGGCGCCAGCGTCCCCGAGGCGCTGCGCGCGGTTGTGGATCTGATCATCGCCGAGACCCGCGAGGGACTGGACGGAGC
>JAKZWC010000062.1:0-6238 GCA_047515735.1 Spirochaetales bacterium
GAGGAAGTGCCGGTCAGCCGTAACTATTTGGCCGCGGTGCGAGAAGCCGTGCCGGCAAACTCCGTAGACCAACCGGAGTAGGCCGGCATACCTCGGACAAGAGACATCCATCGGCAACAATGTGGGCCGGCATTTGGCACGTCGGAAGAACCCCGCCGGCGCCCGTTGCGGCACCGTACAGGCGCGTGATGCAGACTGGCACCTGGCGGTTCTGTGAATGAGTACAACCTGTAGACTAACTCCTCCGAATTACGCTATGGTTAACACTTTAGCCACGCGGATGCTGGCAGGAAAACAGTGGTTACCCGCGTTCTTGCCCAGGGACCTTTGCCTGGATGGCAACGGTGAAGCCTTGGAAAGTCCGCGCGAATGACGGAGGCTCATGGATGGCAGTTGCGGCACAGAGGTGAGTGCATGAATGACATTGGCGCAGCTCGGTCCGGTTCGGAATTAGGATTTGCGTATCGCGAGCTGTTCCGTGGACAGCTGATATTCATTTCGGTCAGCATTTCATGCGTAGTGGTAATGTTTCACGCCGTTGCCGGGCCGGGTGGGGAGGTTCTTCCGCATCTGCTGCCGCGCCTCGGGTACTTTGGATTGATTGCCGCCCTCTCCTGGCCCATGGGCCACGGCATGGCGGCGCTGTTGCTCTACTGGGCGCGTCTGGGCCGCCCCTATCATGTGGTTCTGGCGTCGCTGGCGGGAGCGGCTTACATCGCCGTCAACGTGGCTATGGTCGGATACGCCATACACCGGTTGATGATCTTCGCCGGTCAGGAACTGTACCCGTGGTCAGCCTACTACTTTCGCGCCTTGGTGCCGAGCCTCCTGCATATCGGCGTGATCAACTACCTGGCGTGCCAGCGCGCCGGATTCAGGCCCATCGTTGAGGGAGTGCACGCGGACGACTCGGAAACGGAGACCGCGCAACGGGCTACGGACGCAACCGTCGACGCCCGGCCCTCCAGCGCTATGCCAGGAGCGGAACAAGGGGCTGTCACCGTGGGTGCGAGTACCGCGGGCGTGTCCCCGGAGGAACGTGATAGCGGTGCGCTGCAGTCGGTCCCGGAGGCCAGGAAGGCCGCCGGACTTGAGGCGCGGTTTCTCGACCGCCTGCCTCCGGAGGCGGGCCGGGACGTGATCTATCTCAAGGTGAGCGGCCACTACATCACGGTGGTCACGACTGCCGGGTCAGGCATTCTTCTCATGCGGTTCGCGGACGCCGTCGCGGAGCTCGAAGGTGCCGGTATGCAGGTGCACCGCTCCTTCTGGGTGGCCTATCGTCACATCACAGCCATCGAGCAGCGCGAGGGGCGCATAGTGGTGTGCCTGACAGGAGGCGAAGTGGTGCCGGTCAGCCGCACCTTCATCGCTGCCGTGCGAGCCGCCGCCTCCCGCGAAACCATATCATTCGTCAGTTGAATTGACGTGAGCTCCCCCGCTCGCGCAGATACTCCCGCGTGTCCGTCACCGCGAGTTGCCTCCGGCTGCAGCCATGTACGTTTGCGCGGGGAGCGGAATGCGGCTACGATGACCGCTACCGATGCGCGTCTACATGCTGAGAAGACTGCTGTTGGCGATACCCACGGTGTTTCTGGTCAGCCTGATCGTCTTCTTCATGATTCGCTTCATCCCGGGAAGCGCGATCGACGCGGCGGTGGTGCGTATGGGCATGGTCGGTGGGGAGGTCGATTTCTCGGCAGCGCGTGCCAAGTTCGAGCACGCACTCGGACTCGACGTGCCCCCTATCGTCCAGTATGGCCGCTGGATCGGAGTGCTGCCGGGCGCTGACGGCCGGGTGAGCGGGCTGTTGCAGGGGGACCTGGGCCATTCCTACTGGAAGGCCACCACGGTGCTCGAGGAGATCGCGGTGCGTTGGCCGGTTACCCTGGAGCTGGGTTTGATGGGACTGGTCGTCGGCCAGCTCATCGCGCTGCCGATCGGCATTCTCTCCGCCTTGCGGCAGGACACCTGGGCGGACTACATCGCCCGCAGCTTCGCCATCCTCTGCATCTCGGTCCCGGGATTCTGGATCGGCACGGTGGTGATCGTGTTCCCGGCGATCTGGTGGGGATACATGCCGCCAATCATGCACGTCCCGTTTCTCGAAGATCCGTTGCGCAACATCCGCATGTTCATCGTGCCGGCGACCATCCTGGGAATGGCCATGGCCGGCGGCAGCATGCGCATGACGCGCACCATGATGCTTGAGGTGCTGCGGCAGGATTACGTCAGAACCGCCTGGGCGAAGGGGCTGGGCGAGCGGCTGGTGGTGCTCCGGCATGGATTGAAGAACGCGCTCATCCCGGTGGTGACCTACGTCGGCCTGTGGCTGCCGGTGCTCATAGGGGGGACGGTAATCATCGAGCGCATCTTCGCCCTCCAGGGTATGGGCTACTTGATAGTGGACGCCACCGAGTTCCGCGACTACCCGATCATGAGCGGCGTCATGCTCTTGTTCGGACTCGGAACGGTGTTTATCAATCTCTTGGTAGACATAACCTACGGTTTCATTCAGCCGCGCGTGCAGTATCGCTGACGGGCTCTCGGTAGAGTCGGCGTTGGAAACCCGGAGGCGCTTCAAACCCGCCGAATTCATGACCAGGCTCCGGCGCGAGAAGCCTCTCGGCATGGTCGGCGCCGCCATTACGGTGCTCCTGCTGCTGATCGGCATTCTCGCCGATCTGCTGGCTCCCTATGGTATGAACGAAGTGTTCCGCCGGGAGCTGTTGGTGGAACCGTCCGCCAAGTTCTGGCTCGGCACCGACAACTTCGGGCGTGACATCCTCAGCCGCATCATCTACGGCGCTCGTATCTCGGTGGTCGTCGGCCTGTCCGCCTCGGCGATCGCGGCAGTCTCTTCCGCGATCATCGGTACCGTGAGCGGTTACGTCGGCGGCCGCTTCGACCTCTGGCTGCAAAGATTCGTCGATGCCTGGATGTCGTTGCCCGGCCTGGTGCTGCTGATCTTCATGATCTCGGTGGTCGGACCGGGGATGATGCAGCTCATCGTCGTGCTCGGCCTGCTGCTCGGGATCGGCGGCTCGCGCGTGATCCGCAGCGCGGTAATCAGCATCAAGGACAACGAATACGTCTCGGCGGCGGTGGCCGTGGGCTCGCGCACCTCGGAACTGCTGCTGCGCCACATCCTGCCCAACATCATGGCGCCCATCATCATCCAGTTCACCACCAACGCTCCGCAGGTGATCCTGATCGAGGCAAGTCTCAGCTTTCTCGGTTACGGGATTCCGCCGCCGGCGCCGAGCTGGGGCAGCATGCTCGGGTTCAACGCCCGCCGGTACATGTTCCAGGCGTGGTGGATGGTGGTATGGCCGGGAGTGGCCCTCAGCGTCGTGGTGTTCGGGGTCAACATGTTCGGCGACGCGGTGCGCGATCTGCTGGACCCGAAACTGAGAGGCGGCGCGGGGCGCTACGGAATCCGCAAGCGGAAGGTGACCCGGTGAGATGCCGCGGGCCACCACGCCGGCAGCGCTTTGTTTTTTGTGTTCGACCCTATACAAGTCATATGAGGAGTAAACCATGTATACGAAAACATCAGTGCTGCTGGCTTCCCTGCTGGCGGTGGCCCTGTTACCGGCGCTGGCATTCGGCAGCGCACAGGCCGATACGGAGCCGGAGGCGGCCGCGGCCATGGCGGACGGCGAGCCGCAGTACGGCGGCACGTTCACCTATCTCATCTGGGGAACGGCTGACGCGGAGAGTGCGGACGTGCACGTCGACATCTGGCCGGCGCTGCAGTACGTCAGCCCCGTTCTGGAGAAGCTGGTAAACGGCAACATCGACAAGTACGGGCCCAAGGGTACCGGAGAGTACACCTTCGGACCGCAGCCCACGGTGCCCTACAAGTACGTCGAAGGCAACGTGGTCGAGAGCTGGGAGGTGACACCGGAGAAGGCGACCTTGCACGTCCGTCCCGGCGTGTTCTGGACCGGGTTAAGCGTGAATCCGGGAGTGATGGAACGGCGGGAGTACACCGCCCAGGACCTGGCGACCAATCTCCAACGCATCCTGGAGTCGCCGCGCGGCGGCGGTGTCGTGAGCAGCGACTTCATCGCCACCCCCTATTCCGAGTCGATCTACGCGCAAGACGATCATACGGCGATCATCGAATTCAAGCAGTTCTACTTCGAATGGTGGACCAACATTCTGCTGAGCTTCGAGCAGATGGCGCCCGAGGTGATCGCGGCCGGACCCAAGGACTGGCACAACCTGGTCGGCACCGGTCCGTTCGCGATCAAGGAATACGTTTCCGGCTCGCACATCGCCTACCAGAGGAATCCCGACTACTGGAAGACGACCGTCATCGACGGCAAGGAGTACCAGACCCCGTTCGTGGACGAGATGGTGTGGCCGTTCATCGCCGACGAGTCAACCCAGATCGCGGCGCTCAGGACGGCGACGCTCGATGCCCACCTGAACGTCGACGTGTCGCACCAGAAATCGTTGGACCGCACCAGTCCCGATCTGCTGAAGATCGAGCAGCCGTCAGGCGACGCCAACTTCATCGTGCTGCGCGCCGACAAGGAGCCGTTTACCGACGCCAACGTGCGCCGCGCGATGATGATCGGGACCGATCGCGGGGCGATCTTCGACGCGGTGACCGGGATCGGTGTCGGCTACTCGTGGCCGATCTTTCCCGGCAGCACCGGCCATGTGCCGATGGAGGAACTTCCGGAATCGACCAGGTTGCTGTTCGATCATGACCCGGAGCTCGCCAGGAAGATGCTGGCAGATGCCGGCTACCCGGACGGCTTCGAGTTGGAGATTACGGTTCCGACCGTCGAGCTGGAGATGATCGACCTGGCGGAGATGCTGGCCGGGCTCTGGGAACAGGACCTGAACGTCAAGCTGAAGATCAACATCGTCGATCACAACGCCTACGGCGCGATGCGCGAACAGCGGACCTACGGCAACATCATCATGTGGGAGGGCTATCCCCTGCTGTCCTCTTCGGTCATCGACTACTACAAGACCGGCGCGTTCAGCAACTACAGCATGTACTCCAACCCGCGTATCGACGATCTGGCGGAGCAGGTGGCGGTGTTGAGCGAAGTCAGTGACCTGGAGCCATTGTTGCGGGAGATGTTCATCCTCGCCGTCGATGAAGTTCCGATCATTCCCCTGGCCATGGCTTCGCAGTACACCTACTGGTGGCCGTGGGTGAAGAACTACTACGGCGAGCGCAACGCCAGCATCATTCAGCCTCCGGTCGAAACTCTGTGGATCGATCAGGCGCTGAAGCAACAGATGGGCTACTAACTGTCGCCAGCCGGCGCAGGCGCGCAGGCGGTGGTGCGGGGTGCTGTCGCGCCACGAACCAGCGCCCGTCGCGCCCGCCGGCCGGCACTGTCGAGTGGACGTGCGGTACGCTCGACGGTGACCCCGTCGAACCAGGTACGGCTATGGATCAACATCCGATGGTATCCGCGACAGCTACGACCAGCCCGGACGCGAGCCGCAAGAGGCTCTGCGACTGTCACTGATGCGGTCCCCCGCCACGGTGCCGGTACACGTGCTGTCGGGATTTCTGGGTTCGGGCAAGACCACGCTGCTGAACCGGCTGTTGGCGGCGTTGCCGGCGGGAACGCGGCCCGCCATCGTGGTGAACGACTTCGGCGCCGTGGCGGTGGACGGCGCCCTGGTCGACCGTGGCCGGTACGCGGTCGCGGAGCTGGCCTCGGGGTGCGTGTGCTGCACCCTCAGCGCACCCCTGCAAGAGGCGCTGAGCGCACTGCTGGACGACGAGCAGCCGGACACGATCCTGATGGAGACCACCGGCCTGGCAGAACCGGCCGCGTTTCCCGCGCTGTTCGCGGCACCCGAGCTGGCCGCCCGCGTCCACCTGGGCAACGTGGTGTGCGTGGTTGACGCCAGCACCTATCTCCGCTACGCCGACCACCTGCTGGCGCTGCCGCGGCAGGTGGAGCAGGCCAACACCATCATCATGAACAAGATCGAGCTGGCCGACGCCGCCACGCAGGACGCGGTACGCCGTCGCCTGCTGGCCACCTGCCCGCCCGGCACGCTGCTGCTCGCCGCCGAGCGCTGCGCCGTCGACCCGCGCGTGGTGTACGACCAGCGCCCCGTCTACTTCGCCGGCAGCGGCCACCGCGCCGGCCACCACCGGGAGTTCCAGAGCCGGACGGTCGAAATCGCGCGGCGGGTGCCGCTGGCGGCGTTGCGGCAACTCCTGCAGGGGCTGGCCGGCGAGGTGGAG
>JAKZWC010000063.1:0-3285 GCA_047515735.1 Spirochaetales bacterium
CAGTGGCAGCCATGCTCGATGGTGATGGGCGATCCGGTGCGCTGATTGACCCAGCCCAGGCCGCTCTCCAGCACCACCTCCCGGCCGCTGATGGAGGACTGCTCGGCGGCGAACAGGATCTCCATCACCTGGCGTCCCCACATCCCGTCCGAGGGCGGCTCGAGGTCCTGCTCGATGGCAGTGGCGAACGACTGCCATTCGTGGAAGAACTCCGCCGGCGGTTCATCGAAGGGAACCTCCTCCCACTGTTCTCCGGTACCGAGCCGGACGAACTTCTCGCCGTGCTGGCTGAACTTTAGCGAACCGTTGGCGCCGATCACGTGGCTCTCGAACAAAGGCGCGCCGTTGGCGTAGCCGCAGGCCACCGCCACGCCCGCGACACCGTTCTTGCAGCGCACCAGTGCCGTCGAGGTGTCGTCGGAGGCCTGATAGTGGGCGCGGGTCCCCATCACGGCGCTCACCGCCACCGCCTGCGAACCCAGCAGCCACATCAGCCGGTCCACCACGTGCACCCCGTTGGCCAGCCACATGCCGCCGCCGTGGTAGCGGCTGCGGTACTGCGGGCGCCGGGTCTGAAGGTTCCAGTTCTTGGACATGTAGCACACCACCGTCATCAGCGGTCCCAGCCGGCCGGAGTCGAGGATCTCCTTGGCCTTGAGGCTGGTGCCGTAGAAGTGCTGGGTGTGGCCCACCATCAGCTTGACCCGGTTGGCGTCGGCGGCGTCGATCATGGCATCGCACTGCTCCAGGCTGAGCGCCATCGGCTTCTCCACCAGCACGTGCTTGCCCGCGTTGCAGGCATCCACGGTCAGGCGGTGGTGCAATTGATGGCCCAGGGTGATGGCGACGGCGTCGACCTCGGGGTCCTGCAGCAACTCGGTGTGGCTGGCGTACCCCTTGGCGACTCCCCACTGCTCCATGAACTCCGCACGCTTGTCGGCGAACAGATCGGCGACCGCGACGATCTCGACGTTGTCCAGCTCTGCGATGGCGGCGGCATGGGAGCGCGCGATGCCGCCCAGCCCGATGATCCCTGCTCTGATCATGATGCCCGACCCTAGAGATTAACGCTGCGCCTAGCAACCCCCGATGGTACCGAGCACGCACGCTACCTGAGCGCGGCCGCACGCCTGCCGTCCACCTTGCGCCCGGGATCGGCGGCCACGGCCGCGTGCTTCAGTACGGCTTTCGTAGCGGGATTGCCGGCGAGCCGGATCGCTCCGCCACTGAGGGAAAGAGAGTTGGCGAGAATACTGATCCCATCAGCTCCGGCGGCGTGGACTGGGCCCAGGCATGGAGCGCCGCAAGTCCAGCGACGGCGATCAACGCCAACCGAAACCCGAGCCACCGACCGGGACAGCCCGACGTCGTAGTTGCCGGCTGAGTCAGGCGAAATCCACCCGCCACAGGTGCACCGCGCGCGCCGCCAGCCGTAACTGGCGCGCCTCCAGCAGCTCCGGCGTCCACTGCTCCGGCGCCATCCTGGGGATGTCCCTGCTGAGGGCATACTTGCTCTCACCGTAGACGGCGAGCTTGTCGAGATACGTAGTGTTGCCGATGCTCCGATTGGCCGCCGATTCGAGCAGCGTGAGGTTTCCGATCCGGTACACCGCGGTATCCCCACGGGCGATAGGGAAATCCTCGTCCCACTCGTCCGCCGGGTTCTCCGGCAGGATGTGCTCGATGGTCCCGGGGTCGGTGTCGGGGTCGCACGCCCGACCGGACGCATCCTCCTCCAACCGCGCCAGGAGGTACTTGGCCAACTTTCTCTTCCGGCCGCCGGTGCCGACCTCCAGGCCAGCAAAGTCCTGCCGCGTCTTCGCGTCGTCCACGTAGATTGGCTTCAGGCGCTCGAACACTCCGCCCGGGGTGGTCGCCACGCGATCACTGACCGCCTTCGCGGCGTAATGGAACGCGGCTTCCAGAGCGCTGGGATTGAGGCCGCTGACCACGGTGTAGCGGAAGGTCACCACGCTGACGATTCGCAACACACGGACAAAGTCCTCCGCTGAGAACGACTCCCAGGCGGTAAACAGCAGCGGCATCATCTGGCGGACGCGAAACAGGTTGAGCTCACGGATGTGCTTCTGAGCCTCTCGCGACTCGGCCCAGTAGTAGTGGTTGGGATCGGCAACCGCCACGAACAGCTCGGCGCGCCGTTCCAGTTCGCCGAGCAGCCCGAATACGTCTTCGGGGGACGTCGCACGCTGGCGCACCAGCTTGAACAGCCGCTGGCTGCGTACCTTGGGCAGCTCGCAGAGCACATGGTAACGCAGCAGCTCCGGAAACCGCTCCTGCTCGACGGTATCCATGAGCGATCGCCAGCGGCGCCGCAGTGCCTCCAGGTCGGCGGCGACCCGGACACGGGAAAACAGGTAGTTCGTGAGCAGATCGGTGGTGGTCAGCTCCAGGCCGCGCGCATTGAGGGTCTCGAACACGGTATAGGCGTTCAACTCGTCGTCGACGGTGATCAGTATGAACAGCAGCTGCCGCGCCACGGTTTCAGAGAGGAGACTTGCTACGGCTCTGCCGTCGTGCCGCAGGTCGGGCACCTCCTCCAAGCGGTTGTTGAACGTTTGCAGGCACTGCCAAAGGAGCCGATTGGACTTCGACAGGCGCCGGGGGTTCAGCGGTTCCCGGATCTGTACCAGATAGTCCTGATAGAAGCCGTCGTCGGTTTCGTTCAGGTATAGCCGACTGCTCTCGGTGAGAGACGCCGGGGCTTTCTCGCCGATGAAGCGGTTGCGCAGCTCGCGCGCCCGCTCGCGGTTGGCGTCGACCGCAACGCCCTCGTCAGCCATGGTGTGCAAGCGGGCGATCACGGCAAGGGCGAGCACGCTGAGCGTGGCGAGACGCTGCTGGCCGTCAATGATCAGGAACTCGCGGTCGCCCCGCTCCTCGACCACCAGGGCGCCAAGATAGTGCCGTTCCTCCGGGTCCGCGCGCAGATCCATGAGGTCGTTCCACAGATCGTCCCACTGCTCCTCGGACCAGGAGTAATCGCGCTGGTAGGGCGGCACGCGGTAGTGCTTGCCATTGCCGATCAGCTCGAGATAGTTGATCGTGCGCGTATTCAATACGTTGCTGCGTGCCATCGTTACTCGCGGAGGGACGTCCCGGATCCGTACGGCTATCAACAGTACCACAGGCTGTCAACGCAACCGCGGCCATGCTGCAACGGAGTTCGAGTTGACAGTGCGCCGCGAACTAACCTACCACTGGCGGCCATGAAGGCAGCTCTGTTCCCAAAATAAGCGACAGCGAACCGGAGTGTAGAAAGAAATC
>JAKZWC010000064.1:0-5364 GCA_047515735.1 Spirochaetales bacterium
GACCGAGGCGCTGCCGTTCCGCTGCATCCGCGGGCACCGGGATGGTACGCCACGCCTCGATGAACGCCTTGGCCTCGGGCGGCGGCTCCTCTCCCTCCTCACCGTCGGTGGAGTACCACAGGTGCCACAGGCGGGCCCAGAACCAGCCACCGGACCACCATTGCGGCCCTACCTCGGTGAGAAAGTACTCGCTCTCGTCGATGCCCCACACGGAGATCTGTGACTCGTTGGCGCGAAACTGATCCCACAATCCGGAGCGCGGGCCGGCGTCGTTGATGGACGCCTTGATGCCGACATCCCCCCAGTGATCGATTACCAGCTCGATGGTGGGCGGAATGGACGCCCGGCGGTTGCCGGCGATGGTAATGATCAGCTCCAGCGGCGTCCCGTCGGGCCGCAGCCGCATGCCGTCAGCGCCGACCGGAATGCCGATCTCATCCAGCAGGCGCTTGGCGAGCTCCGGATCGTAAGCGATGTAGTTTTCCTGATAGTCGAGTGCGCCATAAGCGGCCTGCGCCTGGATCGCCGCCCCACGCGGAGTGCCCACACCCTGGAAGACCAGGTCGTTGATCTCGTCGCGGTTGATGGCGTGCGACAGCGCGTGCTTGAACTTCGGAGTGTTGAACAACTCGCGCAGCACCGGGTCCTCCACCGTGTGGTTGAGCAGGATCGTCACCTCGGTGGCGAACGGGTCGGTGACGGTGCGCTCCAGTGATACGCGGTAGTTGTTGCGACTGGCGTTCTGCATGAACACGGGAAACTTGTTGATGGTCATGCTGCCGCCGTAGATGCCGGCGCCCACGTCCTGCTCGCCGCTGATCGCCTTGGCCGCTACCAGCTCGGTGCTGCCCGCGAGCTGCCCCAGCACATGATCGAGGTAGGGAAGCTGATTGCCGGCGGTGTCGATCTTCCAGTAGTAGGGGTTGCGGGTGATCAGTACGTGGTCCAGAGCCACGGTCTCCGCATACCAGGGATCCACCACCGGCAGCCCCTCGGCGTAGGCGCCGTCACTGTAGCGGCGCTTGGCCGAGTAGAGCTGGTACCACTCCTCGAAGCCGGCCTCCGTGGCCAGATCGCCGGCCTTCTCGTTGTAATTGATGTGGAACTGCTCCAGGTAGTGGCGGGGTTGGAACGGCCCGTTTTTCTGGGTCCCGGTACCCGCACGGTCGGAGAGCAAGTGCACGAATCCCGGCACCGGGGCAGAGAATTCGAAGTGCACGGTGGTATCGTCGATCTTGCGCAGGCGCACGATTTCGCCGCCGGGCCGCCAGACGCTACGCACCCGCGGGGTGAGGTCCTCGTTGTGCAGGACATCCTCGTACCAGAACATGAAGTCGTCGGCGCCGAAGGGTGCCCCATCCGACCACTTCATGCCGGAACGGAGGTACAGCGTGAAGCTGCGGGCGTCGCTCGCGGCCTCCAGCCCCTTGGCGACGTTGGGCAACACCTGTACCAGATCCGGTCGTGCCTTGGCCACCAACTCCTCCAGGTGCATGTAGGACTGCGGACCCCAGAAGTCATCCGAGCGCATGGTCACGTTGAGTTGACCACCTAATCTGCCGATCCGTTCCAGCGGCTGCACCACCAGCGGTTCGTCGGAAATGCGCTCCTCCACCGGGGGCAGATCGCCGGCGCTCACCATCGCAGCCAGCATCGGTGACTCGCCGAAGCTCGCAATCTGGTTGCCGGTAGCCGTTTCGTAGTCGGCAAGGGTGGCCCAGCGTCCCTCTTCGGAAAGGGGTCCGCCACCCATCATCGCGGTGCCGGCGGTAGTGCTGGTTCCGGCCCCCTCACCCTCGCCACCGGCGAAGGCCGGCAGCCCGGTCAGCGCGGTGATCAGCGCTGCGATCAGTAACCGTTGTGACATTTGGTCTCTACCCTCCTTGGGGTTAGCAGTTCTCGTCAGGATGCTCCACCGAGTCCCCCCCTGTCAAACCACGCGGCGGTGTCTGATGGGGCGCCGATCCGCCGTTCGGCTTCCCGAGGTCTGTACTACCGCTACAGGCCCAGCGCCTGGTTCGCGGGGCCCTGGTAGGCGTCCAGGGTACCGTCGATCACCTCGCTCAGCGTGACCGGCCGGCCGGCGGTCGACGACTCGTGGCAGGCGAGCACCAGCGCCACCGCGGACAGGCCCACCTCGGGGCCCACTTCAACCTCGGGCCCGCCGTCGGCGGCGTCCAGCAGCTCGGCGAGCTCGAGCGCCAGCAGCTTCAGGTCGGCGCCGCCGCCGAGGCCCCCCTCGGCGTTGTCGTAGCGCGCCAGCCGCTCGCCGCCGAACAGGCGTGCGGTACGCTCCTCCAGCGCGAAGTCGGGCACCAGCGCCAGCACGGCGGCGTCCGGGAGCGCGCCGTCATGGTCGTCGCGGAACACCTGCAGCGGCCGGCCGCTGCGCACGCCCGGCAGGTCGATCTGCCCTTCGCTGCCGAACAGGGTGAAGCGACGCAAACCCGGGCCGTGAATGGAGTCATCGTAGAGCCACTGGCCCAGGGGGCCGCCGGCATGCTCCACCGTGGCCAGCAGTGAATCGGGCGCGTCCGCCGGGGCCAGCGCCGGGTTGGTGTGGGCGTAATGGTCGTGGAACGCCTTGAGCGGAATGTCGCGGTACACCCGCTGCGCCTCATTCAGGCGCACCTGTCCGCTCACCCGCGTTGCCGCCCCGGCCAGGTACTGCTGCATGTCCGCGTTGTGCACCCCCGCTTCGAGGATGGGTCCGCCCTCGGTGCGCAGGTACCGCCACGGGCCGGCGTGGCCCACGCTACCGCCGCCGCCGGAGAGATCCACCAGCGAGCGCAACTCACCTATGGCGCCGGCGGCAACCAGGGCACGCGCCAGCCGGCTGATCGGGTCGCGGCGGTAGTTCTCGGCCACCGACAGCACGCGCCCGCCCTGCTCGGCGGCGCGCTGCATGGCGCGGCAGGCCGCCACCGTGGGCGCCATCGGCTTCTCGCACAGCGCGTGCATGCCGGCAGCCGCGGCCGCCCGCGCGATGCGGTGGTGCGCCGACGGGGCGGCGACGATGTCCACCACGTCCAGCTCCGGTACCGCGGCGGCGGCTTCCTCCAGGGAAGCGAACGCCGGCGGCCGATGCCCCAGCAGTTGCTCCGCCTCGGCGGCCACGAACTCGGCCCGCTCCAGCTCGGTATCGACCACCGCGGCCAGCTCCACTCGCCCTGGCTCCGCCTCGCCGAGCACCCCGTAGCTGCGCAGGTGGCGGCGTCCCATGCCTCCACAGCCGGCCAGTGCCAACCGGTGTTGTTGCGCCATTCCCCCTCCTCCTTGCAGCCGCCAACGGATCAGGACCGAACAGCCGCCGCAGTGGCGTTGATCCTACCGCGAATGCGAGGTCTGGCGAACCCGCGATGCCTACGGGTTACGCCGGGCCGCTACGGCATAGGCAAACGCACGCCGATCACGTAAGCTGAAAGAAACACTGCCCACGTCCAGCGGGGGTATCCCGGAGTTGGGCCGTACCGGCCAGCCAGGGCAACGACGACACAAGGAGAGCGACACAGTGATACGGATCGACCTCGGCCGGCGCATCGAGTTGGTCTCGATGGATCCTCACTTTCAGGACATCTCGGTGGCGCTGCACCGTGCCGAGGGCGCAGACGGCCGCCCGGCGTATGACATGAACAGCTACAGCACTCGAGAAGGCGCCCGTGAGCGGCTGGCGGCCATCGTCGCGGCGATGCAGGAGGTTGCCGGAATGGAGGCGGTTCCCGACGCCCCGTTGCGGGTACGATTTGCCTGCGGCGAGGCCCACGAGCAGGCTACCCGACGCGCCTTCATCGAGGCCTGCAAGCTGGATCCGGCACAGCCGCTGGCACCGCGTCCGCTCGAGGTGTATGACAAGAAGACCGACGCCACCATCGAGGTCATTCCCGAGGGCGGCGGCATGTACCGTGCCAGCGCGGGCTCCGACGGCGCCAAAGTGCTGCGACGGGTGGCCACGGTGGCCGGTGGCCTGGTGAAGCTGGCCGGCATGGAGCAGATACCCGCCTCCATCGATCAGGTACGCTTCGGCTGCGGTCACGACCACCACAAGCTGGTGGCGATGTTGCTGAAACTGGCGCTGAACGCGCGCGGGGTATTGCGGGAGCAGGAACTGGCCACGGCGCGCGGCGTGCTGGCCGCCCCCAGCCAGCAGCGCTGACCGAACTATCGACCAGGAGAGGTTGCCGATGAAACAGATGAGCGGACGCCAGCGCGTGCTGGCCGCCCTTGCGGGCGAGCCGGTGGACCGGACACCGGTGTGCAATCCTACCTCGGTTGCTACCGTGGAGTTGATGGACCTGGTGGACGCGCCGTTTCCGCAGGCCAATCGCGACGCCGAGCTGATGGCGCGGCTGGCGGCCACCGGCTACACCGAGCTGGGCTTCGACACCATCATGCCGGTGTTCACCATCATCCAGGACTCCTCGGCGCTGGGGTGCAAGATCCAGTGGGAGCAGAAGGACAACTGGCCGACGGTGAAGATGCGCGAGCCGATCTGGCAGGACGCCGACGACATTCGCATTCCACCCGACTTCCTGACCCATCCCGACACCGCCTGTGTCATGGAGGCGATCAGGATTCTCAAGCGGGACTATGGCGACGAGGTGGCGGTCATCGGCAAGACCATGGGACCGTGGTCCCTCGCCTACCACTGTTTCGGCGTGGAGATGTTTCTGCTGCTGTCGCTCGACGATCCCGGCAAGACCAAGCTGATTCTCGACCGCCTCAAAAAGGCTACCATCGACTTCGGCCTGGCCCAGATCGAGGCCGGGGCCGATGCCTTGACCCTGCCCGATCACGCCACCGGCGACCTGGTGAGCGGCGAATGGTATACCCGTTACCTGCGCGAGCTGCACCAGGAGTTCGCCGCGGCGCTGCCGGTGCCCTTGATCCTGCACATCTGCGGCAAGACCCTGGACCGGATGCCGGCGATCGCCGAGACCGGCTTCGCCGCCTTCCACTACGACTCCAAGAACAATCCTGGCGAGGCGATGGAGATCCTCCGCGACCGGATCGCCCTGATCGGCAACATCAACAACCCGGAAACGCTATTTGCCCGCGGGCCGGAAGAGGTGCGCGCCGAGGTGGTTGAGAACCTGGATGCGGGCGTGCCGCTGATCGGGCCGGAATGCGCCATTCCGCTGCAGACCCCATTGGACAACCTGCGCGCGATTCCCGACGCCGTGCGCGAGTGGCACGACCAACACCCCAACGGCAACGGCACTGGCCGTCGCCAACAGGACGGATAACCGATAGATGGCAGAGTTGAGCGACGTAAGCAACGATTTCATCCGCGAGGAGATCGAGCAGTTCGTGGAGCGCCCGGACGAACGGCAGCGCATAATCGACATCTTCGCGGCGGTGCGCCCC
>JAKZWC010000065.1:0-3116 GCA_047515735.1 Spirochaetales bacterium
CTGAACGACACCGCCACCATGTGAATCATCGGAAACAGGCAGACGGCGGCCAGCAGCGCCAGCACGATGCCGTTGACCACCGTGAACACCGAGATGCGTCGGCGCCGGAGCGGGAAGGGGCGCGCCAGCAGAGCCATCAGAACAGCCGGTAGGAGAAGAACCGGTAAGCGATGTAGTAGGAGACGGAGATCAGTCCGAACGAGATCACGCCCTTGAGCAGCCCCACCGCGGTGGCCACCCCGTACTGCGCCTGCAGCAGGCCGAGACGGTAGACCAGGGTGTCGATGATGTCGCCGGTCTCGTACACCAGCGGGCTGTACAGCACGAACACCTGCTCGAAGCCGGCGTTGAGGATGTTGCCCAGGTTGAGCACCATCAGCAGCACGATCACCATGCCCATGCCCGGCAGGGTGATGTGCCACGTCTTCTGCCAGCGCCCCGCGCCGTCGATCGACGACGCCTCGTACAGGGTCGGGTCGATCGAGGTGATGGCGGCCAGATAGATCACCGTGACGAAGCCGAAGGTCTTCCACACGTCGGTGACCACCAGGGTGCCGCGGAACAACTCCACGTTCCCCAGGAAGTAGGCCGGTTCGAAGCCGAGCGCGACGATCACCATGTTGACGATGCCGTCGTTGGGCGACAGTAGGTCCACCATGATGCCGCCGAACACGATCCAGGAAATGAAGTAGGGGAAGTAGATGATGGTCTGCACGCTGCGCCGGAACAGCCGGCTGTGCACCTCGTTGAGCAGCAGCGACACCACGATCGGCAGCACGGTGCCGCCGACGATCTTGAGGATGGCGATGATCAGGGTGTTGGCGAACACCTGCCATACGGTCGGCAGGGCGAGCAGGTAGTCGAAGTTGCCCAGCCCCACCCAGGTCTGATCCCCGAACATGCCGCGCGCGGGGATGAAACGCTGAAAGGCGATGATGACGCCGTAGATCGGGACATAGGAAAAGACCAGCACCAGCAGCACGCCCGGCAGCAGCATCAGGTGATAGGGGAGCGTGTTGGTGCGTCTGGAGGCCATGGCGTTACGGCGAAGCGTCGTGCGGTTTCGCCGCCGAGCCGGTCCGGCGGCCGACCGGCTGACGGCGGCGATCCGCTAAAGATACCTACGGTACCTTAGATGCCTGCGGTACCTTAAGCACTACTGGTTGGCGCGGTACCAGTCGCTCACCTCTTCGGTGATCTGGTCGCCGCCCAGCTTCTTCCAGTCCTCGACGAACTCCGCGAACCCGCTCTCCAGGTCCAGGTTGCCGACGATGATGCGGGTGAAGGTGGTAACCTTCAGCTCCTCCAGGGTGCCCCAGCGGTCGACCATGGTCGGGGTCGGCGCGGCGACGAAGTTGTCCACGAACAGGCTGCCGTCGTCGACGCGGCGGGTGATGTGTCCGAACGGCGAGGTCTCCGGATCGGTGAACATCTCCTGCCACGCCCACTGCTGGCCGGGATGGGGGTTGTTCTCGGTGTTGTTGTAGTAGTCCAGCGACACCCCCGTGAGCTCGGCCGGGTCCTTGGTGCCGGCGTAGACCGCCTGGATGTCGTAGTAGGGCGGGATGTTGACCCACGGGTGGAAGGCGGCGAACGGCCCGACCCACCAGATGCCGTCCATGAGATCGTCGTTGCCCCAGTACTCGTAGTCGCCGGTCTCGCCGTACAGCTTCTCCCAGTACAGGTTGTACGCCTTCAGCACCGCCTCGGGGTGCTCATACCCCTTGCGCACCGCGTAGATGCGCTGCATGCCCAACTCCAGCTCGCCCTTCGGGGGCGTGCCGTCCACTCCCGGCGGCGGGTACACGCTCCAGTCGATGCTGTTGTCGTTCTCCCAGCCGGGCAGGAAGTCGTAGGAGATCCAGTGGCCGCCGTAGGAGATGCCCACGGCATTGCGCGCGAACGCCTCGTTGGCCTTGGCCCCGTCCTTCACTCCCCACTCCGGATCGAGCTGGCCGTCGGCGTGCATGTCGCGCAGCGCGGCCAGCGCATCCTTCACCTCCGGCTGCAGCGCGCCGTACATCAGGCCGCCACCGGGGGCTTCCAGCCAGGTGTCGGGATAGGCGCTGAACGACCAGAAGAAGCCCTCCGACCGGTACCACAGCTCCTTGTCCAGCATCATCGCGAAGGTGTCGTCCTCACCGTTGCGGTCGGGGTCGTCGTGGGTGAAGGCGCGCGCCATCTCCAGCAGCTCCTCGGTGGTGCGTGGCGGCGCCAGCCCCAGGTTGTCCAGCCAGTCCTGGCGCACCCAGAAGTAGCTGTAGCTGTCCAGCCCCGCCGAGGGGCCGGGAATGCCCATCATGCGCCCGCCAGAGCTCACGGCGTTGAAAATCACCTGACCGTCGGCGCCCACCACCTCCTTGGTGAGCGGCGAGGCGAACTGCTCCCACAGGTCGGTCATGTCGGCCAGCAGATCTGCCTCGGCAAGCTGCTGGAAGTCCACCAGGCGCTGGTCGCCCTCCAGGGTGATCACGTCGGGCAGGTCGCCCGAGGCCATGGCCAGCTTCAGCTTCTCCTGCGCCTGAGAGCCGTCCGCCACCCACTTGTAGGTGACGTTGATGCCCAACTCGTCGCGCATCGCCCGGGTCCAGCGGTTGTCCTCGAAGGTCTCCCCGGTGGCCGGCTTGAGCTTGTTGTTGACCGACTCGCGGGCTGTCTGCCACGTGCTCTTGATCCACTCCATGTCGATGGCCGGATCGTAGGCGCCGAAGTATCCGGCGGGGATGGTGCTCGCGGCGGCGCCCGCCGCCTCCTCCTCGCCGCCCGCTAGCAAGAACGGCGCCGGCGCCAGCAGCATCGCGGCTGCCAACAGTAAACTGGTCCTGACTCGGTTCACTCTGTTCCTCCGTTGGATGAGAGCTGCGGCCGGCGACTGCCACCGCGCTGCCGCGGTCGGCCGCCGGACGACACCGGCTACCCTACCAGACGGCCCACTCGCCCGCAACCAAGCGTCCGACTACAACGGCTACAGGATCTCGCGGTTCACCACGAACTGGGGGTCGAGCACGCCGTCGCACGCGTCGACCACGTTCTGGGCGGCGCGCACGTTCATCCGGTAGACGGCCTCGGTGGTCAACCCGGCGACGTGCGGCGTGAAGATGGCGTTGTCCAACTCG
>JAKZWC010000066.1:0-5956 GCA_047515735.1 Spirochaetales bacterium
CGTCTGCTCCTCGCCGTAGGGCTTGAGCCGATCATAGGCGCGCGCCCAGATGCACTCTTTCTCGCCCACCTCGCACTTGCCTTCCCGGGTGCCGCCGCAGGGGCCGTTGCGCTGGTTCTTGACGCACTGCGACTCGGGACACAGGTAGGCGATGTCGGGCAGCGAGCAGTCGCCGCAATCGCGGCAATCATACACCAGTGACTTGGCGCTGTGCTCCAGGGCGTGAAACAGTTTCTGGCCGCGCGGCCCGGCCTGATCCACGGCGTGCGCCACCGCGCGGCCGGCCGCGAACCCCGGCGTGTCGGGCGTGAAGATGGCGTCGTGCACGCGGCGGCTGAACTGGTAGCCGAGGGGAACCGCGCGTTGCAGATCGCGAAGCCCGTCCGGCTGCCGCGACGCGAGGTAATCGCGATTCACTTCGCTGCTGCTGGTGCCCGGCAACTCACCCGGCTCGAAGTAGTAGAACTCGTCCGGGAAGTGGAAATGCACCTCGGCGGCGAAGTGGCGCCAGTCGTCGGCGGCGAAGCCGGCGGCGATCTGCAGCACGCGGTCGATGTCCCCGTATCGCGTCAGGCCGCCCAGGTAGACGCCGCGGTAGCCCAGGCCGCGGGAGATGGCCACCTGCTTGGCGGCCAGCTCCAAGAAAAACTCCTTGCCCTTGTCCGGCGATGCCCCGTGCTTCTCGGCCAGCTCCAGCAATTCCGGCAACACCACCACGCCGGGGATCTTCCCGGTGGCGAAGAAGCGCGCCGCGGGGCGGCTCAGCACGTAGGCGTTGGCGATCACCGGGGCCTGCAGGTCGTGCAACGCCAGGTAGCGGAGCAGCTCGTCCTGCTTGCGCGCATCCCACCCGATCTGGCTGATGATGAAGCGAGCGCCGTTGGCGATCTTCTTGGCCAGCTTGAAGTACTGCGGCATCACCTCGCGCTCGTGCCGCTTGTGGTTGTTGACCACCGCTCCGAGGAAGAAGCGCGTCGCCGTGAGGGTGCGCTTGCCGGCGCGGAGGCCGGCGTTCATGTCCGAGAACATGCGCAGCAGCCCCACCGAATCGGTGTCGAACACGGGGCTGGCCTGGCCCTGGTAGCCGCTCACCGGATAGTCGCCGGAGAGGGCGAGGATGTTGTCGAAGCCGAGACTCGCGAGCTGCCAGCCGCGGCTCTCCAGCGCGTTGCGGTTCCAGTCCTTGCAGGAGAGATGGATTACCACCTCCTGGCCGCGCGAGATCAGGTCGGTGCCGAGGGCGTCGGCGCCGAACATGGCGTGCCCCCCGGGGTTGTCGGTGATCGACAGCGCATGGATCTCCGGGTGGTGGACCAGCTCCCGCGCCAGACCGAGTACCCGTTTGCCGCCGCGGTCGGTGAGCAGGCCGCGCGAGGTCACCATCTCCACCAGATGCAGAAAGCCGTCGCCGCGCTGCAGCAGCTCGCGCAGGGTACGGGTTCGGGTCGTAGGAGGCGCGCCGGCGCCCGCGATGCTCATAGCGTGGCACAGCTTACCGTTTCCGGGTCAAGAACGCACCCGTCTGCGTCTCCTTTACTCGCCCCCGAGTCGCGGTGCATGCTCGGGCCCAGGATCATGAGCCTCATCGACCGCGTAGAGATTCGCGAATTCTCGTTCGAGACGCCGGACATCGGCCTGGAGCAGGCTGCCGCAGGTATCGGCAACATGGCGTTCGTCAAGGGCAGTACGTTCACCTCGCGGCGCTTCGCCGTGCGCATCAGCAGCGATGACGGCGCCGCCGGCGAGTACGTCACCCATTGGGTCGGGACGCCGGCGTCCCTGGCCCAGGCGGTGATGCTGGCGCCGCTGTTGCCGGGACGCGATCCCGATGGCAGGGAGCTGATCTACGATGATCTTAAGCGCGAGGTGCGCGCCTACGATCACATGGGGCACGGTGTCCTGGACATCGCACTGTGGGATCTGGCAGGCAAGCGGCTGGCGACCTCGGTGTCGCGGCTGCTGGGCGGCTACAAGACCCGGTTGCCGGCCTACGCCAGCACCTACCACGGCCAGGAGGCCGCCGGCGGTCTCGATACTCCGCAGGCGTTCGCCGACTTCGCCGCCGAGTGTCAGGCCGCGGGCTTTGCCGGCTTCAAGATCCACGGCTGGAACGACGGCAATGTGGCGCGCGAGATCGCCAACCTGCGCGCGGTGCGCGCGCGCGTGGGCGACGACTGGCGCATCATGCTGGATCCCGCCTGCCAGTTGCGCACCTGGAACGACGCCCTGGCCGTGGGCCGCGTGTGCGACGAGGTGGGGTGCTTCTGGTACGAGGATCCCTATCGTGACGCCGGCATTGCGCTGGAGGGGCACCGCCGGCTGCGCGAACGCCTGGACACGCCGCTGCTGATCACCGAGCACGTACGCACGCTGGAGCAGAAGGCGGCGTTCCTGGTGGGCGGCGGCTGCGACATGATCCACGCCGACCCGGAGTACGACATGGGCATCACCGGGGTGATGAAGATCGCCCATCTCAGCGAGGCATTCGGGCTCGACCTGCAGGTGCACGCCTGCGGTCCGGCCCACCGCGCGGTGGGCTCGGCGCTGCGCAATACCCATCTCTACGAGCTCGCGCTGATGGCGCCGGGCATGGCCAACATGGTCCCGCCGGTCTACCAATGCGGCTACAGCGACCAGCCGGAAGCGGTGGGCGCCGACGGCTGTGTGCCGGTGCCGGACGGACCGGGACTCGGCGTCACCTACGACTGGGAGTTCATCACCGCCAACACCACCGCGACGTACGACTTCCGCTGATCCGAGGAGGCCACGCGGGCGGCTCGCAATCGTCTGTCAGTCGGCGGCGGGTTGCTGCAGCCGGGCCGCGATGAATTCGTCCATTTTCGCGCGGGCACGCCGTGCGAGTTGCGTCGGGTGGGCGTCGAACCCGTGCGGCCCGCCGGGGTACACCTCCAGGGTGGCCGGGTTGCCGGCCGCGCGCCAGCGTTGGCACATGAACAGGGTGTCGTCGAGCAGCGGATCGAGGGTTCCGACCGTGAACAACGCCGGCGGCAGGTCGTGCAGCCGCGCGTACAGCGGCGACACGGCGGGGTCGCGGCGTCCCCGACGGGCCACGAACCGGTCGCAGAACCAGTGCATGATCGGCGTGCTCAGCACCAGGCTGCGCGTACCCCAGTTGCGCTGCGAGGGCGTCATCGACAGGTCGTACACGCCGTACCCCAGGTTGGCGCCGGCGCAGCCGGTGAAGCCGTGCCGGTCGCGCATGCGCAGCAGGGTGGTAGCCGACAGGTGCGCTCCTGCCGACTCGCCGCCGATCACCAGCGGGGTAACGCCGAACTCGGCGGCGCCGTGTTCCACCACCCAGCGTGCCGCCGCCTCGCAGTCGTCGAGGGCGGCCGGGTAGGGGTGCTCGGGCGCCAGCCGGTAGTCGACGCTGATCACCACCGCGTCGCAGGTACGGGCGATCTGCTCGTTGCGCGGATCCTGCAGATGGGCGCGCCCGAAGACCCAGCCGCCGCCGTGGATGTGCAGGTAGATGCCGCGCGGTTGTTCGGGTGCGAAGATGCGCAGGGTGAGCGGGCCGCCCGGGCCGGGTATGGTCCGCTCCTCGGCCATCTCCGACAGGATCACCGGCCCGGACATCGCGTTGCCCTGTTCCCGCGCGCGGCGCGTCTCGGCGATAGGCGCCTCGTTCACCGGGGGAGCCGCAGCCAGCAGCGCGTCCAGTTCCCGGTTGAACTGCGCCGTCTCCGGATCCACCGCCTCCGGGCGGAAGTGGATGTGGTCAGCCATCGGCGTACCCTGCCTTGGTCGCCCGCAGCGAGAACATCTGCGGTATCGAGTCGTTGTGCTGCGGCAGCTGCCACCAGCCGTCGTCGCCCCGCACCATTCCCGGCAGCGCCCGATAGTTGCTGAAGGGGAACTCGTGCAGGAACTCGAGACGCAGGCCGGCGGCCAGCAGTGCGTTCAGGATCTCCGCCATGCTGTGGCGCCATTCGTAACTGGGGGAGGGGATCGTCTCGTCGCCCGCGTAGCTGTAGCCGTCAGCGCCGTAGACGGTACCCGCGGGATCGGGAAAGTATGGGTGGCGGACGCGCAGTTCGGAATCGTCCGAGTTCTCATCGTCGGCGAAGATGTGGCACAAGGGATGGCCCTCGAGCAGGTAGAACGTACCGCCGGGTTTCACGAAGCCGGCGGCGACCTCGGCCCAGGCAGCGAGGTCGGGCAGCCACACCAGCACTCCCGAGGCGGTGTAGACAATGTCGAACTGCTCGTCGAGCGCCTGCGGCAGGTCGTACACGTTGCTGCACACGAAGCGGGTGTCGAGCTCCAGCTCCGCGCTCAGCTCGCGCGCCAGGTCGATGGCCGCTGCGGAGAAGTCGACGCCGGTGGCCTGCGCTCCGAGGCGGCCCCAGGACATGGTATCCATGCCGAAGTGGCTCTGCAGGTGGAGCAGGCTCTTGCCGGCTACCGGCCCTACTTCCTCCCGTTCGACTTCGTTGAGCGAAATCCGGCCCGCCTTGAAACCGGCCAGGTCGTAGAACGTGGAGGCCGCATGCACGGGCACGCGGTCGTCCCAGTTCCGGCGGTTGATCGCCAACCGTGGGTCCATTGCCCGGGATGATAGCACGGGTCGTCCGCGTGCCGGCCTGGCGAACGCCGCGCCCGTGCGTCGGTTGCAGCCGGGCAAGCCCTTTACGTGACAGCCGGTGCGGAGTACCGTCGGAGCCGATGGAACTCCGCAAGAATCGTATCAAGCAGACGTTGGCCGCGGGCCAGGTAGCCACCGTGGTCAGCGGCATTACCCATCCCGATGACATCGACGCGTTCGGACAGATCGCCGAGGCCACCGGAGTGGACGGCGTGTGGCTGGAGGGGGAGCACGGCGCGGTGGACGCCTCCGAGCTCGGCAACCTCACCCGCGCCTGTGACATCTGGGGGATCACCTCGGTGGTGCGCGTCAACGACAACCACCAGGGGTTGATCTACCGCACCCTGGACCGTGGCGCCCAGGCGGTGGTGGTACCGCACGTCAACACCCGCGCCGAGGCCGAGAACGTGGTGGCCGGCGCCAAGTTCGCGCCGCTGGGACAGCGCGGCATGTACACCAGCCGCCAATACTACGGAGTTGACGGCTACGTTCACCGCGGCAACGACGAGACCTGCCTCATCGTGCTGATCGAGGACATCGCCGCCCACGCCAACCTGGACCGGATCCTGGAGGTGGAGCACCTCGACGTGCTCTTCGTGGCGCCGGCCGACTACGCGGCCTCCATGGGCCATATCGGCGACCTCGGTCACCCCGACGTGAAGGAACAGATCGAAGACTCGATCCGCCGCATCGTGGCGGCGGGACGCATCGCCGGCACCCTCGCTACCAACGACGACGTCGCCGGCTACGTCGACCTGGGGGTGCGCTTCGTCCTCACCGGGGTGAAGGGTTGGCTGCAGGCCGGCGCCGCCCAGTTCATGGCCAACGCCGGCAGGCCCGGTTAGCGCACCCGGCCGGCGCGTAGTCGCGTCGCTCGCGGCCGCGAACGACGCACCGGCCGGCGGCGCTCTCAGTGCCAGGAGTGGGCCGGCTCCCAGCCCAGCAGGCGGCGCGCCTTGGCGATGCTCAGCGCGGCCGCGTGTCCCTCCAGCGGCGCGCGCAACGGCACGCCTGGGTACCACCTGGCCAGGGCCTCTGCCGTGGAGAGGTCCAGGAAGGTGTCGGCGGCGTTGATCCAGAAGCGCTCATGGCCGCGCCACTCGGCCTCCACCGCGCAGCGGCAGGCGCTTGCCGCGTCGCGCACATCCACCCATGACCAGAAGCCCTTGGCGCGGCGTTCCTGTTGTGCCTGGGGATCGCGGTTCGCCTGTGCCTGGGCGCGTACCGCCTCGTCCATCACCCAGGTGAAGCGCAGGCTGGCGATCTGCACCTGCCGGCGCCGTGCATAGGCGGCCGCCAGCTCTTCCCCCAGCCACTTGGTGGTGGAATAGATCTCCTCGCAGCGCG
>JAKZWC010000067.1:0-3128 GCA_047515735.1 Spirochaetales bacterium
TCGTTGCAGTAATCATTCCACGCCTCCATGAGCAGCCTGCGGTTCGCCTCGATTATGCGCTGGATCCGGCGGATCTCCGAACGTCTCAGCCCTCCGCTCCGCTGCATCCGCACGGGATTCAACCAGAACTTGGCGACTCGCGGAGGAGTGGTTAGCGGTTGGTGGCGGGGCGACTGGTCGGCGGGATGGCACGGGGCGGCCGGATCGCCCGCGTAGAATTGCGCGACGCTGGCGCGCCCTGGGTAGTGGCGGCGCGTCCGGCGCCGGGCGGGAAACCGGCCCCCAAGAAACCTGGCAGGGGGAGTTCTGGTAATGGCACCGACTGAGCGTCCCAACCGGGACGCGCTGCAGCAGGCGCTGGACATCTTTCGCGACGCCATGCGGCCGTTCATCGTCCGAACCTTGAAGCGGGTTCGCGGCCAGCAGGCCGAGGACCTGATTGCCAACGCCCTGAATTACAACCAAGCCGACCGCTTTCGGCAGAACATGCGCGCGGCGAACGGCGACCTGGAAGCCGCCATCGACATCGGCGATTTCCCGAACATCGTCGGCCGCAACTGGCGCGACGCCTTCAGCCGAGAGTTCCCCGGCAACGAAAGCGTCCAGAGCACAACCTGGCTAATCAAGGAGGCGCGCGACAAGACCGCGCATCCGGGACTCCAGGACTTGGACCCCGAGTACGTGCGCGTCCACTTGTTTCATATCGCCGAGGTGCTGGGTCTGATCAACCAGCCAAAGCAGCGGCAGGCGGTCGAAACGATCAGGGACCAACTGCTTGCGACGGCCGACCCTGGCGATGACGCTGAAACGAAAGCGACGAAGCCCGCGACGAACGGGCGACGAGCGCCCCGATCCTCCAGCAACCTCGCACCCTGGCGTCAGGTCATCAAGCCCAATCCCGATGTCTCGCAGGGGACCTTCCGGCAAGCCGAATTCGCGGCGGACCTGCAACAGGTGCACGACGGGCGGGCCAACGCGACTGAGTACGGCAACCCGGTCAGCTTCTTCAACCGCACCTACATCACGCCGGGCATCCGCACGTTGCTGATCAACACGCTGCAGCGGCTCAGCGGCAGCGGCGGCGATCCGGTCATTCAGACCAAGACGGGATTCGGCGGCGGCAAGACCCACAGCCTGATCGCGCTCTATCACCTCGTGAACAACGCCGGCGCGTTGGTCAATGCGTCAGACGAGGCCGACGCGCGCCGAACCAGCGCGGAAATCCGGGCCATGATGGAGGACGCCGGACTGACGCCGGGGGACGGCTTGCGGGCCAGGGTCGCCGTCCTGGACGGCACGCACTTGTCGACCACCGACAAGACCGTCACGGAAGAAACCGGCGATTCGCTCGACACGCTCTGGGGCCAGATGGCCTACCAGTTGGGCGGGCAAGACGCCTATGAGATCGTCGGCGCGGCGGCGCGCAGGGGCACCGCGCCGGGCGGGGCGCAACTCGATGAACTGTTTGTCTCCGTGGGGCCGTGCGTGGTCCTGATCGACGAACTGGTGGCCTACGTTCGCAACGCGGGGGCGGCCCAGGACAACATCTACACATTCGTTCAGGCACTGACCCAGGCGGCCCGGCGTAACGATGGGGTGGCGCTGGTCGTCACTCTGCCGGAAAGCGAAGCCGAGGCGGGCGGCGCCGGCGGCGCCGAGGCGCTGGAGCGGCTGGAACGCCTGCTGGGGCGGATCGAAGCCGTCTGGACGCCGTTGGAGACGTACGAAGCGTTCGAGGTCGTGCGCCGGCGGCTGTTCGGGGAAGTCAGCGACCCGGCCGAACGCGACCGCACCTGCAAGGCCTTTGCGGACATGTACGGCCGCTCGCGCAGCGACTATCCGCGCGAGGCGGCCGAGCAGCGCTACCTGGAACGGCTGAAGGCCTGCTACCCGATCCACCCGGAAATCTTCGACCGGCTGTACGCCGACTGGTCGTCGATTCCGCAGTTTCAGCGCACGCGCGGGGTGCTGCGGATGCTGGCCACGGCGGTCAGCCGCCTTTACCTGGACAGCGACCACGGACCCATGATCCTGCCGGCCAGCTTGCCGCTGAGCGACCCGGCGCTGGGCGACGAATTCGTGAAGCTGCTCAGTGAGCAGTGGCGTCCCGTGCTGTCCGAGGTGGATAGCGACGGCGCACGGGCCGACGGCATCGACAAGGCGCTGCAGCGGTTTGCCGAGGTCGGCGGCGCCGCCCGCCGGATAGCACGGACGGTATTCCTGGGCAGCGCTCCGAGCGGCGCAGTGCACGGGATCGACGAGCGGCAGATCCGACTGGGCGCGGTGCAGCCCGGCCAGGGCGTGTCGGTCTACAACGAAGCACTTAGCCGCATGAGCGGCGACCTCTACTACTTGTACCCCGCCAACGGCCGCTACTACTTCCATGCCGAGGAAAACCTCAACAAGGTCGCCGCCGACCGGCGGGAACAGTTGGACCCGCAGCCGGTGAACGCCCACATCGTCGGCCAGCTCAAGGACGCCATCGGCCGCCGCGCGGACGTGATCGTCTGCCCACGGGAGTCCGCGGACGTTCCCGAGGCGGAGCGGGTGCGGCTGGTGATCCTGCCGCCGGAGGCCACGCGGCCCACCCGCGCCAGCGAACACGACCACGCCGCCGACCTGGCGCTGGACATCCTGCAGCGGCGGGGCGACGCCGGGCGCGTGCATCGCAACACGCTGCTGTTCCTGGCCGCTCGCGGCGACGAGATTCGCGACCTGCGGAACAAGGTGCGGGACTACCTGGCCTGGGAATCCATCGTCAGCGGCGAGACCAGGGTCAGGAACCTCTCAGGCGAGCGGCAGGTCCAGGCCAGCGGCAGCCTGCGCCGCGCGGAACACGCGGCGCGGCACGCACTGGTGCGGGCCTACCGGCAGGCGCTGGCACCGGTGCAGGACGATCCGCAGAGGGCGGACTATCGGCTGTCCGCGGCGGAGATCAACGCCAAAGACAGCGGCGACATGGTGGACGCCGCCTTCCGGCGATTCAGCGACGACGAAGCGCTGGTGGAAGACATCTCGCCCACGGCGCTGGCCAGCCTGTTGCGGCAATACGTCTGGGACAGCCCCGCCTTCAAGGACCACATCAGCGTGGACGCGCTGTGGAACCTGCTGACCAGCCACGTGTACAT
>JAKZWC010000068.1:0-6111 GCA_047515735.1 Spirochaetales bacterium
GCAATGCGCTCGCCGCGGTCGGTGAACATGGCCCGCACCTTGCCGGGGAACACGCCGCCGACGAAGGAGTCGCCGGTACGCAGGGTGCCCTTCTGGATCATCACGGTAGCGACGATGCCGCGCCCGAGGTCCACTGCCGACTCCACTACCCGGCCCACCGCGCGCGCCTGGTAGTTGGCCTTGAGATCCATCAACTCGGCCTGCAGCAGGAGGTTGTCCAGCAGCTCCTGGATCCCGGTCCCGTTCAGTGCGGAGATCTCGTTGAACAGCGTGGACCCGCCCCACTCCTCGGAGAGGAGATCGTGACCCGACAACTGCCGCCTGACACGCTCCGGATTCGCCTCCGGCAAGTCGAGCTTGTTTATCGCCACGATAATGGGGACGTTCGCCGCCTTGGCATGGTTGATGGCTTCGATGGTCTGCGGCATCAGCCCATCGTCGGCGGCCACCACCAGCACCACGATGTCGGTGAGTTGCGCCCCGCGGGCGCGCATCTCGGTAAACGCCGCGTGCCCCGGAGTGTCGAGAAATGCGATGCGGCCGCGCGGGGTATCTACCGAATAGGCGCCGATGTGCTGGGTGATCCCCCCCGCTTCCCCATCGGCCACGTTGGTCTCGCGAATGGCATCGAGCAGCTTGGTCTTGCCGTGGTCGACATGTCCCATGATGGTGACGATTGGAGACCGCGGCTGCATGTTCTCGTCGGTGTCCTCATCCTCCTCGATGACTGTCTCATCGAACAGGGAGACCACGTTGACCTTGGAACCGTACTCGTCCGCGAGCAGGGTCGCGGTATCGGCGTCGATCTGCTGATTGATGGTCACCATGGTGCCCATGGACATCAGCTTGGCGATCAGGTCGGAGGCCTTGAGGTTCAGCTTGCGGGCCAGTTCCGAGACGGTGATCATCTCGAGAATGTCGATCTCCTTGGGCACCGGGTTGGCCACCGGGACCGGCTTCTTCCGCTTGAGGGAGAGCTTCTCCTCGTGTTCCTCGGGTCCGACGTGGTAGCCCAAGCTGCCGCGGCGTTTGGTACGGAAGAACTTCTTGCCGCCGGTCCGGCCGTCGGCAATGGGAGGCGCCGGCGGCCCGCCATTACGTTGCGGGCCGAGTCTGCCGCCGCCACGGCCCGCGGGGGGGCGGCTGCGTAGCGGCGCGGCGCCCCCGCGCGGGCCGCTCGCGGAAGGTCGCCCGCCGCCGGGCGTGTGCTCGCCCGGCGGCGGGCGACCGCCGGGCGTGCGCACGCCCGGCGGCGGCATGCGTCCGCGACCGGCCGTTCGCGCGTCCGGACTGCGGCGGAAACGGTCGCGGATTTCCGGCAGCGGCTGATCGCTGTCACGAGCCCGTGAAATGGGCCGCAACGGCGCCTCCGCCGCCCGGATGCGGTCTGCCGAAGATGTCAGCCGCCGACCGGGACCGAACCTACCCGCCCCCGCGTCGCGGGACTGCCCGGCGCCCGTAGCACGATCCTCTCTCTCCTCCGGGGCTTGCGCCGGGTCGCGGCGCGGCGCCGACAGCGGTCGTCGGCCGGTACCCTCCGGGCGCGGCTGCCGATCGGCGCCCACCGGGTCCTTACCAGCCGGCCGCGCGGGACTCGACAGGTCGGCGCGCGGAGGCGGCGAGCCGGCGGAACTCCTGTCGCGGGAACCATCCGGTCGCTCCGCGGCAGTCGGAGGCGCCGCGTTGGACGCGGCCGGCCGCGGGGCGGACGGGGCTTGCGACGGGGTCCCCGCGGGAACGGCAAGAGCCGTGCCCGGCGGCTGGCGTACCGGTGCCGCCACGGGCGCGCGGTGCGACTCACGGACGGCGCCGGGAGCGGCCGCAGGAGGGCCGGACTCGCGCGCCGGTGTCGGCGGCGCCGCTCCGCCCGGTTCGGGCATGGCGGCGGCGGACGGTTTGCGCTTGAGCACCACCGTCCGCCGCGGCTTCTTGACAACGACAATCCGCCGGCGCTCGATCTCCGGACGAGCCCCGTCGGCACCGCCGGGATCGTGCTGATCACGATCCTGACGCGCGGCGGGCTCCACCGCCTTGGGCGGCTCGGGCTTGCGCTTTATGAGGGTGGCCTTGGGCTTCCGCTTTTCTTCAGAGTCCTGCGGCTCGGGGGCACGTTCGGGAGTGGCCGTGGGCTTATCGTCGCTCATTCTCAGTTAGTCAAATCCTGTGCCGGCGGGCTTAGGTAACAGCGTCTCGGACACGCAACCAGAAGGCAAGTATCCGGGAAGGCGCGGGGGCCTGTCAATCGACCGGCTCCTCTTCTGTTTCCTGAGGCTCTTCTTCCTCTTCCAGCACTTCGACGTTCTCGTCGATGACCTGCAGCAGTGTCGTCACATCACCGGGAGAAAGCCCCTCTACCGCGGCCAGCTGTTGTTCGCTCATCGACACCAGCTCCACCACATCATCCAGTCCGGCGGCGATCAGCACGGCGGCAATTCCTTCCGGCAGCCCCGGCAGCTCACTCGCTCGCACCACCTCGTCCGCTTCTTCGGCAACCTCACCAGGAGCTTCCTCGGCCAAGTCGATGCTGTCGTCCGTCATGTCCGGCGCCGCGGCCGGCGCATCGTCGAAGATCGGTGGCGCTGCCACGGCGACCGCTTCCTCGGCCACCGGGTCTTCGGCTGCAGTGGTTTCTTCTTCCACAATTTCCACGTTCTCTTCGATCAACTTGCGCAGTCCACCGACATCCTGCTCCGACAACTCCGGCACGGCCCGGAGCTGTTCCTCATCCATCGCTACCAGGGTCTCCAACAGCTCGACACCGGATGCCTTGAGCGCCGCGGCCACGCGCGGCACGATGCCCGGCAACTCGGCCACGTCGGTAATCTCTTCCTGCACGTCGCCAAACAACGCCGCCGCGGCACGCTGCGAGTCGGCACCGATATCCATGTCGTTCACCTGGGCGCGGGTACGAACGTCGATGCTCCAATCGGTAAGTCGATTGGCCAACCTCACATTCAGCCCCTGCTTGCCGATGGCGAGGGAGAACTGGCTCTCCGGAACGACCGCCAAGGCTTGCCGCTTGGCCTCGTCCAGCACGATGACCTGCTCGACCTCAGCCGGCTTCAAGGCCTCGGTAATGAATGACCGTACGTCCGGGTCATAGCGCAGCACATCGATCTTCTCCCCCTCCAACTCCCGCACTACCGATTGAATGCGGACACCGCGCATACCGACACAGGCGCCGACCGGATCGACGTCGTCGCGGGTCGAGTAGACCGACATCTTGGTGCGGTAGCCCGGCTCGCGCACCATCTTGTGAATCTCGATGGTACGGTCATAGATTTCGGGCACCTCGAGCTCGAAGATCTTCTTGACGAACTCGGTGTGGGTGCGGGTAAGGACGATCTGCAATCCGAGCGCCGACTTCTCCACCTCGTAGATCATGGCCCTGACCCGGTCGTTGGGGCGGTAGATCTCGCGGGGCGACTGATAGCGCCGCGGCAATATGCCCTCGGTGCGCCCCACATCGACGAAGATGGTGCCGTTCCGCTCACGCTGGTAGTAGCCGACGATCAGCTCTCCCTCGCGGTCCTTGAACTCGGAATAGAGCGTATCCTTCTGAATCTCGCGTAACGACTGGTGCGCCTTCTGCTTGGCGCTCTGGATCGACACCCGGTCGAAGTCGCGTGGATTGATCTCGATCAGCAGCTCATCGCCAAGCTCCGCGTCGTCGTTGTAGGCCAACGCGTCGGCCAGGGAAACCTCCAGCGCCGGATCCTGAATTTCCTCTTCCGGCACGATCTTCTTCTGGGCGTAAATCGAAACCGAGGTGGCGTCTTCGGCAAAGCGTACGACTGCATTGTCGATGGTACCGTACTTCCGCCTGTAGGCGGCGAGCAGAGTATCCTCGATGGTGTGCATCACCAATTCTTCCGAGATCCCGCGTTCCTGAATGATTTGGCGGATGGCAAGCGCCATTTCGTTCGACATGAATTACGGTCCCCCTGTTTCAGCGCCGGTGAGCTGCGCTCGCCGAATGTTGGCAATGGGCATGGTAGTCGTGGTACCGGCGAAGCGCAACGTCACGGCGTCGCCGGCAGCGTGTTCGATAACGGCGTGCTCCCAGATCGTCGAGTCGTCGCGCAACACCCGCACGGCCTTGCCGACAAAGATGGCGTACTCGTGGGGCTGCCCTAGAGCGCGCTCGACCCCCGGCGAACTTACCTCCAGTGAGAGATCGCTCAGATCGGCGCCGCCGGGGTCCACGATCAATGGCAGATTGAACTGTATCCCGCGCGTGAGCCGCTCCAGGGAGTACGTGTCCATGCCCGACTCGCGGTACACGATTACCCGCAGACGCCGCGCGCGCCGCGTGCGCTGGAGCTGCACGTCGACACACTGAAAACCCTCGGCTTGGATAAGCGGCTCCAGCGCCTTTCTGAGATGCTGATCGGTGATGTCCCGCGCCGCCTGCATGGAGGAGTAGCACTCCGTTGTATGAGAACCAAAAAAAGAGCCGGCAGAGCGACTCTTTTTCCGTTGCTGCACTATACTTCACAGTTAACGTAGACCCGCGCCACCCTCTCTGTCAACCGGAAAGTTTAGGTGCCCCGGACGCTTACCGTGACTCAGTCCTGCAACAGGGTCAACACTCGCACGCTCGGCGCCCCGGACGAAGCCAGCACGGCGGCGCATTCGTTGACCGTTGCGCCGGTGGTGTACACGTCATCGATGAGCAGCACCGGCTGCGACAGCGGCCGCAGCAGCCGGACGCGACCCTGCAGGTTTTCGGAGCGGGCAGCGAAGTCCAGGCCCTTCTGCTGGCGTCCGCGGCGGCGCCGCAGGAGTCGCCGTACCGGGACGCGATGCGTGTGCTGGAGGTGGCGAGCCAGCAGCTCCACGGTGTCGTACCCGTGGCGGCGAATGCGCTGCAGGCGCGCGGGCACCGGCACCACTACGGCATCGGCGTAACCTGCACGGACTCGTCGCGCCAGCAGCTCGGCGAACAGTACCGCTAGTCCGGTGCGGCCTGAGAACTTGAATTCCTGCAGGAGATCCTGCAGCAGGCCGCGGTAGTCGAACAGCGCTTCATGAGAGAGGAATGCCAGTTCCCGATCGCGGCAGCGGAGGCAGGGAGTGTCCTGCTCCGGCAGCACCGCTGCTCCGCAGCGGAAGCAGTGGCCGCTCGGCAGGCGCACCGCCGCGTGCACGGTCCGGCGGCAGCGCCGGCACAGGGGACTGTCCCCCGTGCCCAGCGCCAGCTCTCCGTCGCAACCCGCGCACCGCTGCGGGAACAACAGGTCCAGCGCGGCCACGGCGGCGCGCCGCGGCAGGCCGGGCCTCAGGACCCGCTCCGGCGCAACTCGCGTTGCCAGCGCGCCAGCAGCTCCAGCGCCGCCAGCGGCGTGGTGGCATCCACGTCCACCGCGGCCACCGCCCGCCCCACCAATTCATGGGCGGAGAACAGGTCGGCCTGACGATAGGTCTCCGCCGGCAGGCCAGCGCCGCCCCGGGGCGGGCCGGAATCCGCCTGCCGCGGCTCCGGGTCCGGCGCGGGGCTCGCAGGCGCGCTCGCCTCCGGCACCTGGAGCAGCTCGCGCGCGCGCGCCACCACGGGCTCCGGCACGCCGGCAAGAGCAGCCACGTGAACGCCGTAGGACTGGTCGGCGGCGCCGGCCGACACGCGCTTGAGAAACACCACCTGCTGGTCCTCCTCGACAACCCGCATGGCGAAGTTGGCGGCCCGCGGATGCCGGAGCTGAGTGAGTTCCCGCAGGTGCGTGGCGAACAGGGTGAGCGCACGCACCGCCTCCAGCAGGTATTCGCATACCGCCCAGGCGATGGCACGGCCATCTTCGGTGCTGGTGCCGCGCCCGATCTCGTCGAGGATCACGAGACTGTGGCCGGTGGCGGCGCGCAGAATGCGCGCCGTCTCGTTCATCTCCACCAGGAAGGTCGACTCGCCGCGCGCCAGGTTGTCGCTGGCACCGACCCGGCAATAGATACCGTCCACTACCCCGATGTGTGCCTCGCCGGCCGGTACGAACGACCCGAGCTGGGCCATCAGCACGATCAGCGCCGCCTGCCGCAGGTAGGTGGACTTGCCCGCCATGTTGGGTCCGGTGAGCACCACGAAGCGGGTGCCGTCCGGTTCCAGCGCCAGATCATTGG
>JAKZWC010000069.1:0-4110 GCA_047515735.1 Spirochaetales bacterium
TTCGCCGCCGCTGCCTGTACCTGTTCGACCTGTGGAGCTACGTTCCCGGCTCCCCCCTGGAGGGGACGTGGTCCAACGTCACACCCCCTCCGGGCATGGTACGGCACCTGCAACGGACGCTCGGCGACCGCTTTCTCGGCATCGACAACGGCGAGCAGGACGGACGCTACATCTGGGCCACCGCCGAGCAGCAGTGCCCGCGCGCGCAGTCGCGGTTCGCGCAGTACCTCAGCTTTCAGCGCCACTTTCAGCAGCTCTGCGACGAGCTGGGCAACCACATGACCGCGCTCTCCTCCCTCACCTTCGGACACTATTTCCTGAAGGAAGGGAACCACGTTCTGCTGGGGGCCGAAACCGCGCAGGCGCTGCCCAACAGCCAGCTCTACTACGCCTTCATCCGCGGCGCCGGCAAACAGTACGGCGTGCACTGGTTCGGCAACGCCTCGGTGTTCAACCGCTGGGGGTGGAAAGACTACGGTCCTCCAAAACGAGACGGCAGATACGTGTCCGGTCCCGAGGAAGGATCCAGCCTCAACCTCCTGAAGCGCCTGTTGTATACCCATTATCTCTACAACTGCGTAGCGATCGGCTTCGAGAGCGGGTGGCTGACGGAGTCGTCGCCCGTCGCGCTCACCCCTGTCGGCGAGATCCAGCGCGGCGCGGTGGAGTTCGTCGCCCGCCACGGCCAGCCGGGTGTGATGCACACGCCGGCGGCACTGCTGCTGGACTTCTTCTCCGGCTGGGTGCCGCCGCGCCACCTGTACACCCCGCACGTCTATCAGGTGTGGGGCGGGATGCCCTACGAGACGGGCGACTACCTGACGCACGGGGTGCTTTCGCTGCTGCTGCCGGGGTACCAGGACGCCAGCTACTATCACGACGAGCGCGGCTTTCTGAGCCCGACGCCGTTCGGGGACATGAGCGACTGCCTGCTCACCGATGCGCCGCTCTGGGTGCTGCGCCAGTACGGCCTGCTGGTGGCGGCGGGAGCGCTGACCATGACCCGCGAGCTGGCCGCCAAGCTGCGCGCGTTCGTGGCCGGCGGCGGCCATCTGGTGGTGACCGCCGGCAACGCACGCGAGCTGCTGCCCGAGCTGGTCGTCGACGGCGCGGAGACGCCGGTCGAAGCGGGCGTCACGATCGACTGGAACGATGGCGAGCGCGAAGAAGAGGAGCACTCTTTCGCGCTGTGCCGCGCCGCGCTGCCCGCCGGGGCCGAGGTGCTGGCCAGGTGCGGCGAACTTCCCTGCGTGGTTCGGGTCGCACACGAGGCCGGACGCGTCACGCTGCTGTTGTCTCCCTTCGGCCTGCCCGCCGAGGCGCAGCACTCGGGGCCGATCGAAAATGCGGCGGACAAGCCCCTGGCGTGCCCCTTCGAGTTGCTGCGGCACGTGCGCCGGGCGCTGGCGCAGGCATTCGCCGCCGAGCAGCTCTTCGCGGTCGGTGACGGCCTGGGCTTCATCACCTGCCGCCGGGCCGCGGGCGACTATCTGCTCGCCCTCTACAACAACGAGCGGCGCGCGCTCCCCTGGCGCATCGCCTCCCGCTGCGGGACGATCCGCTCGGTACAGGAACTGGAGCTGGACCGCGCGGAGCAGGGCGCGGCGGGCTACTGGCCCAAGGGGTATTCCGGCGGCGGGGCCGGCGCCGGCAGCAACGACGCGCACACCATCGCCAGCGGCGACATCCGCCTGTTCGCGGTGTCGGTGGAGGAACAGGGAGTGACGCTGCTCCCGGCGCCGCAGCCGCCGCCGCGACCGCGCAACCGCCTGCTGGCGCTGCGGGCGGCCGGCAGCGTGCAGGAAGAGATCCTGCGCCGGCCCACCTTCTTCGAGCACTTCGACGGGGTGAAGCTCGAGTGGAGCTACCTGCGCGACCGCGACTCCCGCCAGTTGCAGCGCGAGCAGGACTGGCTGGCGCGGCAGCAGGTGCGCGCGGTGGTGGACTTCAGCCACGACCTCAATCTGTTTCCGGGGCTCACCCTGCTCGACAGCTATCCGCCCCACTTCACGGCCAGCGTGGCGGCGATCGACGACGTACTGGCCAAGATGCGGCTGTGCGGCGCCCGCGACGCCGTCATCGCCCTGCACCGCAAGCCGGAGAACCACTGGAGCGACGAGCGCGCCCACGCCGAGTTCACGGCCCGGATCGGCGAGCTGTGCCGCCGCGCCGCGGACCACGGCGTGACCCTGCATCTGCAGACCAATCACTGGAAACGGCTGCCGGACAGCGCCGCCCTGCTCAACCTGATCGCCGGGATCGGGCAGCCGAACCTGCATTATGCGCTGAACGTCGGCCACCTGCGGCCGGGCGCCGAGCCGCCGGCCGCGGTCATCGAGCTGCCCGGCGAACGCCTCGGTGCCGTGCTGCTGTGTGCGCCGCGGGTCGACCTCGCGGGCCAGATCTACGACGCGCATCTGCCGGTCCACGGCAGCGGCATCGACCTGGCACCGCTGGCCGGGGCGGGCGACCCGCTGTTCATCTTCGACGCGATCTACCCCGATTGGGACGCCGAGTACCTGGATGTACAGGCCCTGCGGAGCGCTCTCGGGACCTAGCCCGCGGCGGACTCAGGCGGAAGCGGCGTCCAGCTTGGCGCGGATCTCGGCGTGGGCGGCGCGGTCGATCGGGTAGCGGGCGAGCACCAGGATGCCGGCGACGAAGAACAGCGCCGGGATTGGCCCGATCAGCAGCCGAATGCCGTGCAGCGCCAGAGGGGTCTGCGCCGCCGCGGGCACGTAGCCGGTCCACTGCAGCACCGCCCCGCTGACCACCGCCGCCAGGCCCAGCCCCAGCTTCTGCAGGAAGGTCCACATGCCGTAGAACACGCCCTCGCGGCGCTCGCCGTTGGCCAGCTCGTCGTAGTCCACCACGTCGGGAATGATCGACCACGGCATCACGTAGTTGGCGGCCAGCCCTGCGCCGGCCACCACCATCACCACGAACAGCGTGGTCACGTCGCGATGGGCGAACAGGTAGGCGGCCAGCAGCGCGCCGCCGAACACCGCCATTCCGACATTGTAGGCCGTGCGTTTACCGATCCGGCCCGACAGCCACACCCAGCCGGGAATCGCCGCGAACGCCGCCAGCAACAGCGCCAGCGAGGCGAAGCGCGCCAGCTCCGGGCGCCCGTACACGTACTCGAAGTAGAACGGCACCGTGCTGGTGGCGACCACGATGCCGGTCATGAACAGCGCCCACGGAAACAGCGCCAGCCGGAACGGCCGCACCTTCATCGCCGCCGCGTAGCCCGCGAACATGCTGCCGGCCGGCACCCGGCCCGGCGCCAGCGGCCGCTCCCGCACCGAGGCGAAGGTGATCAGCACCGCCAGCGCGGTTATCAGCCCGAACACGGCGCCGGCGACCGTGTAGCCCGAGCCCGCTCCGGCCCCGGCGGCCGCTTCCACCACGATGGTGAACGCCCCTGCGCCGAGCAGCGTGCCGACGATCGCCCACGCCATGCGGTAGCCGTTGAGGTTGGTGCGCTCCTGGAAGTCCTGCGCCAGTTCCGGGGTGAGCGCCGCGTAGGGCACGAACACCACGGTATAGGCACTGTTCACCAGGCAGAACGCGAACACCACCCACACGAACAGGGCTCCCTGACTCCAGCCGCGCCCGCCCACGTCCAGGAACACCAGCGTCATCCCCACCATGACCGCCGCCGCCCCGAACAGCAGGTACGGCCGCCGCCGTCCCCAGCGCGACCGGGTACGGTCGGACAGCGCCCCCATCAGCGGATCGGTCACCGCATCCCAGGCGCGCCCGAGCAGCAGCGCCAGACCCGCCAGCGACGCCGCCAGACCGAGGCTGTCGGTAACGAAGTTGAGCAACCAGAACCCCATGATGGTGAAGAACAGGTTGCCGCCAAGATCCCCCACGCCATAACCCATCTTGGTGCGCAGCGGAAGCGATCCAGCCATCGCCGTCAGTATAGGCCGACTCACGAGACCATGCACTCATGCAGAACGGAATCTGGCTCCAATTGCGAACTGTACCTGCTGTTCGGGGCGGCGGCGGTCATGGTGGGGATGACGCTGGTGTTCCTGGACGTGGGCGGGCGCGGCTGGAGTCAGGGAGCCCTGTTCGTGTGGGTGGTGTTCGCGTTCTGCC
>JAKZWC010000070.1:0-7293 GCA_047515735.1 Spirochaetales bacterium
GGCGTACTCGATCTCGGCCAGCAGCCGGGCGACCGCACGGAAGTCGATGCTGCCGTCGCCCGGCACGGTGAACACGCCGGCCAGCACCGCGTCCAGAAAGCTCATGTCACGTTCCCGCACCTGGGCCAGCACCTCGGCGCGAATGTCCTTGCAGTGCACGTGGTTGACCCGCGCGGCGTGGCGCCGCGCCAGGGCCAACGGGTCGCCGCCGGCGAACACCATGTGCCCCGTGTCCAGCAGCAGACCCACCGCCGGGCCGGTGTGCTCCATCAGCAGGTCCACTTCCTCCTCGGTCTCGATCACCGTGCCCATGTGAGGATGGTAGGTCATCGGTACGCCACGGGAGGCGAGGTGCTCGGCAAGCTCGGTGAGCCGGCGGCCGTAGGCGGGGAACTCGGCGGCGGCGAGGGCCGGGCGCCGGCTGACGGGGGTGCCCTGCTCGGCCTGCACGCTTCCCGTGGTCTCCGCGTACACCAGGACCGGTGCTCCCAGCGCGGCGAAGGTGGCGAGCTGCTGCTCGATGCGCTCCCGTTCGCGCGCCACGGAGCCCTCCAGGAGCCGTCCTGAGAACCAGCCGGACGCCAGTTGCAGACCGTGGGCACGGAGAGTCGGGCCGAGGGCCGCGGCGTCCATGGGGAATTTGCACCCCGACTCGACCCCGGTGAAGCCGGCCAGGCGGCTCTCGCCGAGACAGGTCTCCAGCGGCGTATCGCCGCCGAGTTGAGGCAGATCGTCGTTGCTCCAGGCAATCGGCCCGATGCCAAGCTGAACAGCCATGGACCGAGAATACACCGTGCGAGGCAGACCACGCACGATCAAGAACCTGATGGATGCGGGGCAACGTGTCGCGCAGCTTCGCGGGTAAGTCCGGGCTTGACCTCCGCGCGCCAGCGGAATTTTCCAAGGAGGAGCGGGTTGGCGCGCCCCTCTACCGCATCGGCGATCAACGGCCCGAGCACGGGGGCGAACTTGAAGGCATGGCCGCTGCCGCCGCCGGCGACGGTCACGCCGCGCCGGACCGGATCGCCGCCGATCCAGAAGTCGCCGTCGCTGGTATCGCAGTAGAGACACAGCCGGCGGTGCACGATCGGCGCATCCTGCAGCGCCGGCAGGCTGTCCGCCAGGAACTCCCGCAGCTTGTCCTCGTCCCGAGCCGTCACCGCGCGCGGCGCGTCCGGGTCGATGGGGCGCCCCGGGCCGTGGTTGCCTACCTTCACCACACCGTCGGGAGTGAGGGGAAAGCCGTAGTAGCCGGTGCGGGCGATGTCGGCGGTAAAGACCGGGAAGCGCGGCGCGGCGAACAACTCCGGGGCGCGCGGCCGCAGGTGAAACACCGCGTGTCCGGTCGGGCGCAGGGCAGCGGCCAGGGCTGGGACCAGGCGCGCGCTCCAGGCGCCGGCCGCGATCACCACCGCGTCGGCCGGCAGCAGTTCGCCATCCAGCGTGCGTACCGCGTTCAAGTCCCCGGCGCGCGACTCGACATCCGCCGCCTGCCGTCCGGGCAGGAGGGTCACTCCCCGGCGCACGGCGGCAGCAGCCAGCGCCGCCACCACCCGGCCGCTCTCGGCATAGCCGCCGGCGGCGTGGAAGAAGCCGTCCACGTAGCGGCCGTTGCTCCATGCCGGGTGCCGCTGCGCCAGCGTGGCGGCCGTGATCCGCCGCGGCCGGTGACCGCGCTGCCGCAACAGGCGCCAGCTCTCGTACTCGAAGCCGCCCGCCTGCATGGGCGAGCGCGTCATCATCAGCACCCCGGTCTCGTGGTAGAGACTGCCGCTGCCGGCCGTCTGCCAGCCGGCGCTCCAGCGCCGCCAGCCGGCGAGTGCCTGCTCCATCAGTTGCAGATAGTCGGCGTCGGCGCCGTAGGCCAGCCGCACCACCTTGCTGATGTCGCTGCTGGCGGCACGGGGATCAGGTGCGAATGCGCCCTGGCGCGGCGCGCCGGCGTCCAGCACCGTGACGCGGTGGCCGCGCGCGCGCAACTCCAGGGCGGCGGTAATGCCGAAGATGCCGGCGCCGGCGATGACCACTCGCATCGCGGCGCCGGCGGGCATCGTTCGTTCGTTAGTTGCCGTGGAAGCGGTCGTAGGCGGTCTGAAAGATCTCCATCACCTGATCGAGGCCGAGCCGGTCGAGCTCCTTCAGGTAGTCGTTCCAACCCTCTTCGACACCGCCGTCCACCATCCACTTGGCGATCGAGGTCTTGATGTAGTTGGCGATCTCGGTACTGCTCACCGCCAGCTCTTCCTGCTCCTCGTCGGTGTAGGTGATGTACGCGAAGTGGCGCTCCTGCGGCCAGATATGGGGAGCGTAGATCTCCCGGATGTAGAGGTCGCGGTTGCCCTGCTCACCGGTCCAGTTGACCTTGTCGGCCGCGCGCTTCGACACGTAGGTGGGGAAGAAGTTGTGCGGGCCATGCTCGAACCAGTCCACGCCGCGCCCGGTCACGGTACGAGTACCGTCCGCCTCCTGCTTGATCAGCGGTCCGCCGTAGGAGGCCTCGACGCTGAAGGTGTCGTCCGCCCACGGATCGATGAAGCGCACCAGTGCCTCGGGGTACTCGAACTTGCTGAAGATCGTGAACACGTTCTTCTGCAGGCGTACCGGCTGCGAGCGGTAGCGGCGCACGCCGGTCGGACCCATCAGGGGCGGCAGCGGATCGTAGAACTCCTCCACCGGAGCGGTGATGAAGTAGGAGCCCCAGTAGCCGGAGATCGGCGGCACCGAGCGTGAGCGGGGAGTGAAGTCGGAGCCCGTGTTGGTGAAGAATTCCTCGGTGATCAGCCCCTCGGAGAAGAGCCGATGCAGAAACTTCACCGCGTCCCTCAGCTTGGGATCGGTGGCCCCGAATTCCACTGCGCCGTCGTTCACCGACAGGTACTTGTCGGCGCCGACGCCCTGGCCCTTCATCCACAGGCCGAAGGCGTTGTACAGCTCCCACTCGCCGCCGTTGCCCCAGGCGTGGAAGCGCCCCAGCCACGGTACGCCGTTTTCCGGCAGGGTGCCGTTGTCGATGCCGGTGCGGAACGCCTTGAGCGCCAGGTAGAATTCCTCGGTGGTGTCGGGGATCTTGTCGATACCCATCTTGCGCAGCCAGTCGACGTTGATCGCCATGGTGTCGCGGATGCCGTAGTCGTTGAGGATCTCCCGGTAGTAGGGCAGGCTGTAGACCTTGCCGTCGGGCTGGGTAATCGCCTTCCGCACGATCGGCCGCTCCACAAACGCCTGCTTCCAGCCGGGAGCGTAGGCGTCGATCATCTCGTCCAGCGCCCACACGTCGGCCCCCTGCGCGGCGCCCCACAGGTTGCGGTCGGAAACGCCCAGGTTGAGCATCAGGTCAGGGTACTCTCGGCTGGCGAAGATCAGGTTGCGCTTCTCGGCCACCTGCGCCGAGGGCACCGTCTCGAACACCAGGTCGATGTTCGAACGCTCCTGCAGGTCGACGATCAGCGTCATCTCGTCGAACTCGTAGTTGACGTGGGCGGCGCCTCGAATCATCGCCTGCACGGTGATCGGCGTATCGACGATGGGGTAGCCGGCGTTGTTGAAGCCGACCGCGGCCAGGCGGTCCTCTACTCCCGCCGTACCCGAATCGACTTCCCCCGCGGCCAACAGCAGCCCGGCGGGAACCAGCGCCAATGCCACAGCGGCAGCGGCAGCGGCGAATCGGTGAGTTGTCATGGCAAGTATCCTCCTTGCAGGAACTCACTCTATGGCTAGTTCGGATTCGGTTTCAAACCGGCGGGCGGGCGGCAGCCTTGCCGGGTTTCGGTTGCCGGTCAGTTGCCGGCGAAGCGGTCGTAGGCCGCCTGGTAGATCTCCATCGCCTGCGACAGTCCGAGGCGGTCCAACTGCTTCAGGTAGTCGTCCCACTCGGCGTCGGCGTCGCCGTCCACGATCCAGCCCGCGATGGTGTTCTTGACGTAGTCGCCGAGTTGATTGGTGGTCGGGAACATCCGCTGATCGCCCGATCACCCCTTGATCGCGCCTATCATCACGCCGCGTACGTAGTGCTTCTGTACGAACGGATAGAGCAGCAGCACCGGCACGCTGGCCACGACGATCATGCCGTACTTGATCGATTCGGCCAGCATCATCGCCGCGAGCGCATTCTCGTCGTCGATCTCCAGCTCCTCGGTGAAGGTGTTCTGGATCAGGATGTCGCGCAGGATGAGCTGCAGCGGGAACCGCTCCCGCTCGCGCAGGTAGATCAGCCCGTGGAAGAACCCGTTCCAGTGGCCGACGGCGTAGAACACCATCAGCACGGCGACGATCGCCCCCGATAGCGGCAACACCACCGAGCGGAAGAAGCGCAGGTCGCTGCAGCCGTCCATCACCGCCGCGTCGAGCAGCTCCTGCGGGATGGTGTTCATGAAGAAGGTGCGGGCAATGATGATGTTGAATACCGACACCGCCAGGTGCAGGGCGCTGCCCCCGGCCGGCAGGATCATGATCCAGAACGAGTTGTACAGCCCAAGGTCGCGGATCAGCAGAAACGTCGGGATCAGGCCGCCGCTGAAGAACATGGTGAAGGTGAGGTAGAGCATGATCCCATTGCGCGCGGGCAGATCGCGGCGTGACAGCGCGTAGGCGGCGGTGAGGGTCAGACCGAGGTTGAGCAGGGTCCCCACCACGGCGTATGCCAAACTGTTGCGATAGCCGCGCAGCAGGTCGTCGTGCTGGACGATGCGGGCGTAGCCGTCCAGCGTCACGCCGCGCGGGATGATCCATACCTTGCCGGTGTTGACCAGCACCGGGTCGCTGATCGAGGCGATCGTCACGAAGAACAGCGGGTAGGTGACCGCCACCAGGATCAGCGACAGCAGCCCGTAGAGCACGCCGTTGACGATGCGATCCTGCCGCCCCAGAGCGATCATGCGTTACCACAGCCCCGACTGGCCGAGCACCTTGGCGAAACGGTTGACCGACACCAGCAGCACGAAGTTGATCACCGAGTTGACCAGCCCCACGGCGGCCGAGAAGCTGAACCGGGCGTCGAGCAGCCCCACCTTGTAGACGAACGTGGAGATAATCTCCGACACCTCCAGGTTGAGCGCGTTCTGCATCAGGAACGCCTTCTCGAAGCCGACGCCCATGATCTGGCCGACGTTCAGGATCAGCAGGATGACGATGGTGGGGAGGATGCCGGGGATGTCGACGTTCCACACCCGCTGCCACAGGGTGGCGCCATCCACGATCGCCGCCTCGTGTTGCTCCGGGTCGATCGCGCTCAGCGCGGCCAGATAGATGATGGTGCCCCAGCCGGCGTTCTGCCACACCCCCGAGAACACGTACAGCGAGCGGAACCACTGCTCCTTGCCGAGGAAGAACACCCGCTCGCCGCCGAGCGCGTCCAGGAGGTGGTTGGTCAGGCCGAAGTTCTTGGACAGGAACACGCCCAGCATGCCGACGATCACCACCGTCGAGATGAAGTGTGGGGCGTAGGTGACCATCTGCACCGTGCGCTTGAAGCGGGCGCCGGTCACCATGTTCATCATCAGGGCCAGCACGATCGGGATCGGAAAGCCGACCAGCAACTCGTAGCCGCTCAGAAAGATGGTGTTGCGGATCAGCCGCCAGAAGCTCGGCGACTCGAAGAAGCGGATGAAGTGGCGCAGGCCGATCCAGTCGCTGCCGATGATGCCGAGGTGCGGCTTGAAGTTCTTGAAGGCGATGGTAACCCCGTACATGGGGATGTACTGGAACACGAAGACCAGGGCGATCGTGGGCAGCAGCAATAGGTAGAGCTGATAGGAACGGACCATGCGCACCAGCAACGAGGCACGGTGGATGGACGCGGGAGCGGCCATAGCGCGCTGCATTGCCGGGAATGGTGCGCGGCCGGCAAAGGAGTTGTCAATCAGCGCTCATCAGCTACGGTGGGCGACAGGGGACAGCGGGGTGCACGCAGAAATCGCCTGAGAAGCCGCCGCCGGATCCGGGCGCTCGCCAAGCTTTGAATGTCATCCTGTCCGGACCGCCCGGTTACATCCCCCATACGGTGATCGTGCGGTCGCCGCTGCGTTCGGTGCGGCGGAAGATCTTGTCCTCCCAGCGCTTGCCCGCGGTGCGGTCGAAGATCACCAGATGGCCCGCCTGCGCTGCGTTGCGGTCCAGGTAGCCGGCGGTCTGCGCCAGTCCCTCGCGGATGGTCTGCTCAAGACCCCGGTGCAGCACCTTGCACTCGATCACGAACCGGTCCGCGCCTCCAGCCGCGCCCTCGCCGCGCGGCCACACGATCAGCAGGTCGGTGCGACCGCGGCCCAGGCCATACTCCCGCTCGATGCGGCCGCCGCTATTCACGATCCGCTGCAGGAACGCCTGCAACAGGAGCTGCGGGCCGGCTTCCCGGTACTCGAACCGCTCCACCCAGTGTTCCGAGTGCTCGCGGAAGAACCCCTGGAACGCGGCCAGCAGCCGGTCGACTTCCAGTCCGCCGGCGCCGTCCAAGTACCAGGCGGGATCCTGAATCAGAGTTGCCTGCACCGCGTAGGTCAACTCACGCGGTACCACTTCGGCGTAGATCGGATTGGCGATGCGCGGCGGATTGTCGCGGGCGATCAGCCCCAGGTCGCGCACGTACTCCAGGTCGCGGGCGAAGAACCGGCCCTCGCTGGCGCCGCTCAGCAACGGCTCGACGACGCGCCGCACGCGGTCTTCCTGCAGCTTGTCGGCAAGCTGGTCCAGGTGGACCTGCCGGCTCAGGATGAGCCGCTCGCTGGCGTCGAGGATGGCGTCGGCGGTGATCGAGCGGGTGCGGTCGCGGCCAGCCTCGGTTTCGAAGCACGCCTTGCGGCACAGCGCGTTCACCAGCCACGGCTGGCCGCAGGTCTGCTTCCACACCGTGTTCAGCGCCTCCGAGGTAAAGGCCTGCCCGGTCGCGGCGGTATGCTGCGCGAGCAGGGCGCGCATCTGGGCCTCGGTGAAGTCTCCGACGCGCAGCGATTCGGCTCGGATGTTGAAGGCGCTGCCGCCGGTGATCACCGTGTTCTCGGAACTGGAATGGATGCGGTAGTCGCGCAGGTCGCGCACCCCGCACAGCAGCACGCTCTGCGGAAAGCCGTCGGGCCGTTGGTCGTAGCCGGCGCGCAACTGGCGGAGCACTGAGATCAGCGTGTCGCCGATCAGGGAGTCGATCTCGTCGATCAGCAGCACCACGGGCTTCGGCTCGGCGATGCACCAGCGGGTCAACGCAGATCCCAGAGCGCCGGCGCCGAATCTCTCCAGGATGTCGGGCCAGACCTCGTCGAGAAACCCGTCGCCCATCAGGAGCGCCCGATCGGACAGTGCGCCCAA
>JAKZWC010000071.1:0-2868 GCA_047515735.1 Spirochaetales bacterium
TTCTGTGGGTGTCCTGGCGTCCCCGGCCCTGGGTGGTTCCGACGGGGATCCATCCGGAGGCCTTGTAGACGGTTCCGGCGAAGCGGGGTGTTTCGACGAAGGTTTCGATGAGCACGGGCGTGATGCGGTACTGGGCCTGCCAGTCGTCGGCGAGGTGGCGGCGGATGAGTTTGAACAGGTGGGAGGCGAGGTTGGGCAGGCGCGCCCAGGGCAGCACGAGCAGGCGGGAGTTGTTGACGATCTGGCCGAGGTGGCGTTGTCGAGTTTGTGGCGACCATCCGATGAAGCGGTCGCGGGGTGCGAGATGCCAGGCGGCGGCGGCGAAGCCGAGCATGGCCAGGGGGCAGCCGGAGCGGTCGTAGGCGGCGTAGCGCATCTGGGCGCCGGTCAGCGGGGTGTAGCCGAGGTAGTGATGGGCCGCGACGCAGGCGTTCCACTGGTCGCTGGCGTGGCGGTCGCGTGCGCTGATGCGGACCAGGTGGAGGGGTCGGGCCTCATCGAGAGTGGCCGGCGGCGGCAGTAGCGGCGGCTGGCTCAGTTGCAGGTTGACGTGCCGTGGCGGGTAGCGGGGACGGCGCGGCGGCGGCAGCGCGATCCAGCCGTCGCGGTGCATGGCGAGCATGGCCACGCGGGCGGCCATGTCCTTGAGTCCACCGTCGGGCCGCAGCCAGGCGATGCGCTCGCAGAAGGCGCGCGACAACGCGGCCCGGTGCCGGGCCGGCGGGCTGGCGATCGAGGTGCGCAACAGGCGCATCTCCGCGGCCGTGAAGTCGCGCCCGTGATAGTGGCACACGACTTGGTCGGCGGGGACGCCGTCCAACGCCTCGGAGGGCTCAGGCATGACTGGGCGGCGCGCGCGGCTGTTGCAACCGTTCACGTTCCGTCGCTGTCATCGACCAGGGCAGCCAGGGCGTCAGGTCGGTCGGCGGTGCGCCCGCCTCGGCACAGGCGGTGAGCCAGTCATGCAGCCAATGGTCGAGGTCGATGTCGTTGCGCTTCAGGGTGGCGAAGACGCCGTACAGCATGGCCGTCAGGCGCGCGCCGATCCAACTGTCGTTGCCGAAGCTGAGCTTGCGGCCGATGACCGGCGCTCGCAGGCTGCGTTCGCAGGCGTTGTTGTCGATCGGCACCTCGGGATCGGCGACGAACCGCTCGAGCCCCTGGCGCCATTCGAGCAAGCGGCGCAGGGGCTTGGCCTGCGGCTCCCCCTCGGTTCGGCCGGCAAGCTCCGCTTCAGCGTCGGCGAACAGCGCCGACACCTGCGCCGTGAGCACCTGTTGCGCGGCGTGGAAGTCCTGGCTCTGCCGGTCCTGGCCGGGCCGGTAATGGTGCAGCCGGCGGCGCTGGGTCCGGTAGATTTCGGCGAACCGCTCCAGCCAGCCGCGTTTCCACGGAGTGTCCTCTGCCCCCCCGCAGTCCACATAATCGCGCCGGGCATGGGCCCAACAGACAGCCGGCACGAGGCCGAGTTCGCGCGCCAACGCGACGTAGCTGCTGAAGCGGTCGCTGACCAGGATGGAGCCGGCCTGGGCGCCCTCGAACACCTTAAGCGCCGCCTTTCGGCTGCGCTCCGGGTCGATGTGGAACCAGACGGCGTCCCGGCTCTGACCCACCCACAACCAGGCGCGCCGCCCCCCACCGTCACGCCGACTGTCCTGAACCCGCCACGAGGTCTCGTCGCCCTGAAGTACCCGGGCGGTCACCAGATGCGCGCGGATCGCCTGCGACAGCGGTTCGAACAAACTCGCCAGATCGCCCAGGCGATCACACAGCGTGCCCGGCGAGATCGGCAGGCCGTGGCACGTCATCCAGCGCGCAATCTGGCGGAATGGGCGCTGGCCCGCAAAGCGCTCCAGCAGCAGCGTGGCCCACACCGAGATGCCATAGGCGGTGTGGGGAAACAGGCGCGGCACGGGGGGCGCGGCCACGGTGGCCGGCCCGGCGCAGCCGCAAACCTTGCGATACCGCTGCCGACGGAGGCGCCGCGTGTGCGCCACGACCTGGATCTCGATGAGCTCGGACTCGATAAATCCGTGCGCGGCATACGGCTGGCCGCACTGCCGGCAACTCCGCTCGGCAGTCGGCAGTTCCCGGATCTCGGGACGCGCCTCAAGCGCCGCACGTGGCGTCCGCCCAGGACCCGGACAGCCCGGTTGCTGACCCCGCCGGCGCGGCGCGGCGGCCCGCGCCAGCCGCTCGCTGCGATCACCGAAACGGTGCCGGGCGTCGTTCGAACGCATCGCCTTCAACGCGCACAGCTGCTGCTCCAACGCCGCGATCCGACGCGCCAGCCGACCGCTCTCCTGCGGCCCCTCCAGGGCCTGCCGCAAGACCGCATTCGCCTCGCGCAGCGCCTCCAGCTCGCGACGCAGTTCGCCATTCTCCTGGCGCAACGACGCGATCGTCGACCGCCGCCGCGGATCCACCGACATCTGTTCGAGAAGCCGACGCAAACGCGCCGCCTCGGCCACCGCCCGCAGCGGCTCCTTCGCCTGCCGGCGCAACTCGCGAATCTCGGCCCGCGCCGCTTCCAGCTTCGCCTTGTTCTGACGGTGAATGGCGGCCAGCGCGCCCGCCCGGCTGCGCGCCTCGATTACCTCCCGCCGCCAACACTCCGCGCTCCAATGACCGCCGCCGCCGTCCGATCCCGGCACCGAAACCACCGCCGTCGTCGCCGGCAATTCCACCGAATCCGCTATCGGATGCCCATTCATACACCCGATATAGCACGGTCGGTTCGATGTGTCCAGCCTCGCATGGGTCCGGCGCTACCGGGATTGCCCGCGAATGCCGGCTGGCACAATCGGGGCCGATTACCTTCAAACTCTCTGCCCTGCGCACACAAGACGAGCGAACGCTTACGTTCAG
>JAKZWC010000072.1:0-16664 GCA_047515735.1 Spirochaetales bacterium
GCTTTACGGTGGTGGACTTGCCGGCGCCGTTGGGACCGGCGTAGGCGACGATCTCGCCGCGCCGGATCGTCAGGTCGACCCTACGCAGCGCGGGGATCTCGCGGATCGTGGGACGGAACAGGTTCTTCAGGACATCGCGGAATTTCTCGGAGCGCTGGCGCTGGTAGAAGGTCTTGTCGACCTGCCTCAGCTCAACCGCGATGTCCCCACCCGAGGTAGCGCTGCGATCCGGTCTGTGCATAGTGGTGCATTCCTTTCTTGAAGACGAACCCGGCCGCCAGCGCCAATAGCAACGCGGCCAGCGGCGTATGCCAGAAGTGCGGCGCGGCGATACCGAGTAGTTGGCGGCACGGATACCAGGCGACGAAGCCGACCGGCAGCACGGTGAGCATGCCGGTAAGCACCACGGCGCTCAGGCCGTCGAGCGGAAACGACTTGAGCTGATACAGGAAATTGGTCGCGCGGCTGCTGATCTCTTCGGCGGCCACCGGTGCCCAGAACGCCAGGGCCCCCCACAGGAACGAGAATGACAGCGCGACGGCGCAGGAGGCGAGCAGATTGCCGGCGAACAGCAGCCACCACTGTACCGGGAACGGCGCGCCGATCTGGCCGATCGCCCAGGCGGTAATGCCGATGCCGGTGAGCAACGACCACGACCCCGAGAACGGCATGAACCCCTCGGTCAACAGCCCCATCCACAGCGGCTGTGGCTGCACCAGCGAGTGATCCAACTGACCGCGCCCGATGCGGCGGCTGATGTGCAGCACGTTGTAGCCGAAGCCGACGTCCAGGAAGCCGCGATCCCCCAGGGCATCAGCGCGAGTGGGATGACGGCCCCGGACAGCAGCACACTTACGGCATTGCGGATCTGCATCAGGGCGTACACGCTCTGCTCCAGCAGCACCATGACGCTCGCGAAGATGAATGCCAGCGCGGCGCCGATGAGGAGCGCAAGGGTCAGGCTGCACACGAACAGCAGCGCCGCGGCTGCGCTTACCGGCAGCGGATTGACGCCCAGCAGCGGCGCGAGGCAGAGCAGCGGCAGCGAGAACAGCAACAGATCGGGTAGCCCGGTACCCAGCATCTCGGCCATGAACTGGCCGTAGACACCTGCCGGACGCAGATAGCGATTGGCGATGTCGCCGCGCCAGAGGGCGTCGTCGAGACTGGTGTTGAGCGAGAGTTGGCCGCTAAAGACTTCGGAAATCAACGTGTAGGTCAGTACCGCCGCGCGTGTCATACCCGAGGTTTCGCCCGTCTCCGGCAGCACGGTACGCCACAGCGAAAGCAGGAACACGACGCGCAACAGTTTCAATCCGAAGTGCCCGGCCAAGACCCAGCCCCTGTCGTCCAGCGATCGAATCGCGGTCGTGGTGGTCGTCTTGAGATGCTTGCGAGCCGCGCGGATCCCGGACTCGATGCCCGGGCGCCGGCGGCGTCTGTCCGGATACTTCATCGGCGTGCCGTCCGGCTGCTACTGCGCGGCGCGATACGCGTGCTCCGCTCGGTACGCGCCTCCCACCGTCAGCTCAACGGGTGCGGTCATTCGTAGATGCTGTGCATCTGCCAGACGTCCAGCGACACCAGCCGCGCGGTGCGGCCCTGGGCGCTCACCGAGACGCCGGTGCTGTCCGGCCGGCCCGGGTAGACGCGCAGCGCCACGCACTGGCGGCCGTTGGCAAACACCTCCACCACGCTGCGGTCGATGAACACCCGCAGCTTCAGGTTCTCGTCCGGTGCAAGCGCCACCGGGCCGCTCTCGGGCGGGCGTGAGAGTGCGTCCGGCAGGATCGACGAGCGCGACGAGTCGATGCTGACGATACTTTCCGCCAACTCGGGTGACTTGAGCGGGTGCTTGTAGCCGCGCTCCCGGTAGAAGGCGATGCGGGTGTGCTCCTGGCGGTCCGGCGAGCGCAGCACGTTCAGCTCGACCATCGGCGCCCCGTTGGTGGCGATCTCCAGCTCCAGCTCGATGGCGTTGCCGCTGATCCCCTCCAGCACCGTCTCGCGGTTGGCGGGAATCTCGCGGTCGCTGATCCGGACGTGGTCGCCGCGCAGCGACGCCAGATCGCCGGCCGGCTCAATGCCGAGTCGGTCTTCTCCGCTCAGCGTCAGCCGGCGCGGCAGGGTCATGAGCTGGTTCCATCCCTCGGTCGGCAGCCCGGGGTTCATGTTCCAGATGCAGATCACCCCGCCGTTCCCGTCCGGCGTCGCCGAGGGCGCGTGCACTCCCGCCGGTCCCCAGGCGCCGAAGTTGAACTTTCCGTGCGCGGTGGGTTGGAACGTCACGCTCGCGGGGTCGTAGTCGCCGAGCAGGTACTGCGGGCCGCTCATGTGGCTGAAGATCAGCAGGATGTGCCGGCGCCGTTCGCCGCTGCCGATCGGCCAGAAGTAGGGACAGGCGCCGTCGTCGCCGTCCAGCAGCCGGCTCTGATCCGGCACGAAGGGGTGCAGGTACTCCCACGACGCCAGGTCGCGCGAGCGCAGCACCGCGTCCATCGGGTTCCAGGCGTCGCGTCCGTTGGACAGCGCGTAGTAGGTGTCACCCTCGCGCCAGATGCATGGGTCGTGGATCCGGTAGCTGAGCGGCGAGCCGTCGGGGTTGACCATCGGCACCACCGGACCGCCGGTAAGCTTCTCCCAGTTCAGCAGCAACGGGTCGCTGGAGGTCGCGATCATCTCGCCTTGCTCGGTACCGTAATACATGGCGATCACCCGCTCTTCCTCCACCAGGGTGCTGCCGGAAAAGCAACTCAGTTCGGGGCTGGGGTGAATCGCGTAGGGCAGGTCGCGCCAGTGCACCAGGTCGGGGCTCACGGTGTGGCCCCAATGCACGCGCGCGTCGCCGTCCGGCGGATAGCTCTGGTAGAACAGGTGCCAGTTGCCCTGCCAGTAGCACAGGCCGTTGGAGTCGTTGTGGTTCCCCTCCGGGCTGACGAAGTGGTAGAGCGGGCGATGCGGATCGCCGCTGAGCGCTTGCCGGGACTGCCGCATGCGCGCCAGCAGCGGATTGGCGGCCAGCTCGCGCTCCTGCGCCTGCAAGCTGTTGCTGAAGCTGAACTTGGAGGTCCGCGATGGGGGATGGGACTGGGGCGTAGGGTTGTTGATCGGGGCTGGCATGACGCGCGATGGTCACCCGGAAGCGGGTAAGCGTCAAGGATACTCGCGCACGTCGCGCACGTCGCCCACCTAGCAGCGGCCAGCCGCAGCCGGGCCTCACGGCACGGGCGCGCCGCGGCTCGCGTTGATCAGCCGGTACCACTCCTCGCGGGTCAGATCGACCTCGACTGCTTGAGCCGCCGCCTGAATCTCCTGCGGGATCCTGGCGCCGAGAATCGGTTGGATCCGCGCCGGGTGGCGCAGAATCCAGGCGCTGGCGACCGCCGCGGGTTCCACCCCGCGAGCGCGCGCCAGCGCTGCCAGCTCACGGCGCACGGCCGTCAGCCGGGAGCCGGGCGCAGCGCGGGTATCCCGGACCAGCTTCCCCGCGCCTAGCGGCGCCCACGCCTGCACGGTGATGCCCTCTCTCATGCAGTACTGCAGCGTCCCGAATCCCCGCACCGGGCGCTCCGGCTGCGCGTCGTTCACCACGATCGTGTCGTCGATCAGGTCGGGATGGGCCAGGCTCAACTGGAGCTGGTTCACCACCAGCGGTCGATCCAGCGCCGGCGCGAGCAGCTCGATCTGGGCGGCGGAGTAGTTGCTGACACCGAAGCAACGTACCTCGCCGCCGGCGTGCAGCCGGTCGAACGCCGCGGCCACTTCTTCGGGTTGCATGAGCACGTCGGGTCGATGCAGGACCAGGAGATCGAGGTAATCCACGGCCAGGCGTTTGCAGCTTGCCCGCGCCGCGTCCAGGATGTGGTCGTAGCTTGAGTCGTAATAGACCCGCGAACGGGATTCGTCACCGGGGGCACGCACCACGCCGCACTTGGTCTGGACGATGACGCGGGAGCGCACCGCGGCGTCGAGTTCCCAGATCGCGGAGAAGGCCTGCTCGGCTCTCCCGTACGCATACACGTCGGCCAAGTCGAAGTGATCGATGCCGGCCGCAAGCGCCGCCTCGAGCGCTCGGAGGGCCTGCTTGCGGCGTTCGGGTGTCAGCTCCCCGGCTTCCCACGGACCTGCCAGGGCGGCGCAGCCATAGGCGAGCCGGCTGGCCTGCGGGCCGCCGCGTCCCAACTGGAGTCGCTCTATCATGTCGCCGCCAACACTACCGGGGTGGGTGGGTTGAGAATAGATGCACACTTTCGCGTCAATGCTACACTTGTATAGCGAGGAGGCGGATCATGTTGGCGCTCAGGTTGCCTGCAGACGTGGAGTCTCGACTGGAGGAGCTGGCCAAACGGACCGGCCGAACCAAGTCGTATTATGCACGAGAAGCGATCATCGAGCATTTGGCCGAGCTGGAGGAGCTGTATCTGGCCGAGGCGGAACTGGAAGCGATCAGAAAAGGGGCAAGAACCTACCCGCTGAGCGACGTGGAGCGGGAGCTTGGTCTGGAGGGTTGAGCTATCAGAGGGCGCGAGGAAGGACCTCCGGCGATGTGATCCGCAATCAGCGCGGCGCATCCTGAAGTTTCTGCGAGAAAGAATCGCCGTGGAAGGAGATCCGCGACGAATCGGAAACCGGTTTCCACAGACCGAACAAACCGAACGCGCTGGACTCGAGCGTTCGAATTGTTCGAATATATTTCGCAAGTCCCCCAAGAGAAGTTGACCGAAGCAGTCATCGCACCTATGGTGTCGACTGGCAATTCGGTGCCTGTTCGATACTGTTCACGTTCGTTCGGAAGCAGGCAATCAGGGGGTTGGGTGTGGCATTGACGCGGGAAGAAATCGAACGCTTCAACGATCAGGGCTTTCTGTACCGTGAGGGTGTGCTGTCGCCTCTGGAGGTCAAGGCCCTGCACCAGAGGCTGGAGGATATCAGCAACGGCATCGTTGCGTTTCCCGGTGAGTACGTGCAGCTCGAGCCGCTGGTCGAGAGCGGTGAATTGGCCGCGGACCCGACGCGATTCAACAATGTCCGCAAGATCTGGAACCTCACCAAGTACGACGCGCTGTTCAAGGAATACGCGCGCCATCCCGCGATCCTTGACGTGGTGCGCAGGCTGATCGGTCCCGACCTGAAGATCTACGTCGATCAGACCCTGTGCAAGCCGCCGAAGGTGGGATCTGCCAAGCCGCCGCATCAGGACTCCGCGTACTGGACCAATATCGATCCACCGAACCTGGTGATCTGCTGGATGGCGCTCGATGACGCGACGGAAGAGAACGGCTGCATGCGCTTCATTCCCGGCTCGCACCAGCTGGGGGTGATCGAACATAAGCATCTGGAAGACTTTCGCGTCGAGGATGACCGGGTGGACTACGAGCGGGAGGTAGCGGTCCCGCTCAAGGCCGGGGGCTGCTCGTTCCACCACAGCCTGGCGATGCACCGCACCGGCGCCAACCGGAGTCCACACCGGCGCATCGGCCTTACCGTCGCGTACATGAGCGCCCGTTCGACCTACATCGGCCCGGATCCGCAGCCCACGTTCGAGCTGGTCGCCGGGCACAGCTTTGCGGACTGCGTCTGATTCGGATGACGTAGACTGGCTGGCGTGGGCGCTGCTCAGCGCTGGCAGCGAGGGCAGTAGTAGGTGCTGCGCTGGCCGGCACGGGTCAGCTTGACGGTGGTGCCGCAACTCAGGCATGGCTCTCCCGCCCGCCCGTACACCGCCAGGTGACCGGTGAAGTAGCCCGGTCGGCCGTTGGCGTCGCGGAAGTCGCGCAGGGTGGTGCCGCCGGCGGCGATCGCTTCCGCGAGCACCGCGCGCACCGCGTCCACCAGGGCGGCATAGCGCTGCCGGGAGATGTTTCCCGCCGCCCGCAGCGGGCGGATGCCGGCTCGAAACAGCGCCTCGCTGGCATAGATGTTGCCGACGCCGCAGACGATGCGGGAGTCCATCAGGAACACTTTGACGGCGCTGCGGCGGCGGCGGGCGCGGGCGTAGAGATAGTCGGCGGTCAGCTCCGGCCCCAGCGGCTCGGGGCCGAGATCGCGCAGCAGCGGATGAGGCTGCAGGCCGTCCGGGTGCCACAGACACGTGCCGAAGCGGCGCGGGTCGCTAAAGCGTAGCGCGCGGCCGTCGTCCAGGACCAGATCCAGGTGGTCGTGCTTGGCGGACGGCGTCGAAGCCGGAATCACCCGCAGGTTTCCCGACATCCCGAGGTGCAGCAACACCGTGCCGGCCGGTGCGGTCTGCAGCAGCAGATACTTGGCGCGCCGTCCCACGTCGCGGATGACGCGGCCGGGCAACTCGTGGTCCAACTCCGGTGGCACCGGCCAGCGCAGTTGACGCTGGCGGACCACGACGGCACGCACCCGGCGTCCCAGCAGGTGGGGCCGGATGCCGCGGCGGGTGGTCTCCACTTCCGGAAGCTCAGGCATGGTGCTCCACGACAGCCGTCCGCCGCGCACCATGCCACGCGCCGGCACGGCTGGCAACGTATGAACGTGGGGCAGCGGCGTGGTACGCTCAGGCCATGGAAACGCGACTGGAACTCACCGCGCGGCGGCGGGATCTGACCGTGGACGAGCACGGCTACCGCGGCTGGCTGCTGCGCGAGGAACCGCTGGAACTGGATCCGGCGAGTACCGCGCTGCTGCTGTGCGACGTATGGGACCATCACTGGTGCCGCGGCGCCGAAGAGCGCCTGGAGCTGCTGTTGCCGCAGATTGACACCACCGCGCGGGCGGCACGCGACCTGGGCATGCTGGTGGTACACGCCCCATCGGGCACCATGCAGGCGTACGCCGATCACCCCGCCCGCGAGCGGGTGCTGCAGGCGCCGCCGGTGCCGGTCCCGGCGGAGCTGCCGCACCCGGATCCGCCGCACCCGATCGACGGCAGCGACTCCTCGGACACTACCGGCGACCGGGCACCTCAGAGCACCGGCCGCTGGACCCGCCAGCACGCGGGGGTGTGGATCGACCCCGAGCGCGACGCCATCAGCGACGACGGCCGCGAGTTGCTGGCCTGCTATCGCCAGCGCGGCATCGAGACCGTGTTGCTGGCCGGCGTCCACACCAACATGTGCGTCCTCATGCGCAGTTTCTCCATCAAGCAGTTGGTGCGCTGGGGAATTCCGGTCTTTCTGGTGCGCGACCTGACCGACTGCATGTACAACCCGGCGCAGTCGCCGTACGTCAGTCACGCCGCGGGCCTGGAGCTGGCGATCAACTATATCGAGCAGTTCTGGTGTCCGAGCGTCACCGGTGCGGAGCTGCGGGGCGGCGCCGGCCGGTAGCCGTCGCCGTGGCCGGTTCAGTACCTTTGCGCCATGGATGAGCGGCGACAACTTGCGCCCGGAGTCCCCGGCGCCCTGTTCCTGGCCGGCAGCGGCCTGGCCATCCTGCTGGCCAACGGCATCCTGTTGAATCCGGTATCGCGCGTCATTCTGGCCGCGGTGGCCGTGGGGTGGGGCTTGTGGACCGTCCTCGCCCGGCCGCACATGCGCCGCACCGGATGGTTCAGCGTCGCCGGCGGCGGCGTCATGCTGCTGTTCGGCTCCCTGCTGCAGAGCCTGGTCGGCGTCGGCGGCGTGATACTGATCGCCGCCGGCGGTATCTCCTTCCTCAGCGGCCTGTTCCGCCGCGGCACCGGTAGCTGACGATTCGCGAGGCTGGCTACGGCGCCAGCGAATAGGGCCACGAGGGAGTGGCCAGCAGCATCAGCGTGGTGCCCGCCAGCGCCATGGTGCGCATGAAGTTGAGCTTCTCCTGCTGCCACACGCGTGCGTCATCCTGCGACGACGGGCGGTGCGCCAACAGGGCCGTCAGCAGCAGAAACACCACCACGATGACGACCCCGACCGTAGGGTGAAACCCGAGGCCGATGGAGAGGGCGCCCACGATCAGTGCCAGACCCGTCAGCGGGACGGTTAGCAACGGTACCGGCACCCTGCGCGAATCGGCGTAGTCGATCAGGTCGGGCAGGTTGACGAAGTGGTTGATTCCCAACAGTAGGTACATCGACGCGGCCATGAGCCGGCCGATAAGAAACAGGACCTCCAATGCGCCTCCTTCGCCGGCACCACTTGGTAAGCAGCCGAGCGAGACTCCCCGAGCACCGGCCAACGGATGCTCGGGCTCTGCACGTACACCAGCCTACCACCAGGCCGGCAAGGTCGTCAGGATGCCTCAGGTCAACTGTGGTCAAAGGCGGAACGGACTACGGACGCGGCACGGTATCGGCAGCGGGAGACCGATCGGCGATGATCATGGCCTCGCGCAGATGATCGGTACGGTTGGCCGGAGCTCTGAGCAGCAGCCAGCCCGAATGGAACGTGACATCGCCGGCCGCCAAGGCGGCGCTCGAAGGTGATCCGCCGTACCAGATCCACCACCGGTCATCCCAGGTCGGCGCCTCAGTCGAGCAGCCGGTTGCCGTGGGACGCGGCGGGCAGCCGGCAGCGGTCGGTGGTACCGAACCAGCGCCGCCGGCGGCGGGCCAGCGCCAGGTAAAGGGCGTCGCGCAGGGGTGCCGGCACGAGCCGGACCAAGGCCGCGGCCGCCCGGTACCAGCCGCCGAGCGTCGCCGCGACGGCCAGCACCGCCGCCGACCGGACTCGGATACGGCCATCTACCTCGCGCCACACCAGCGATCCGGGGAAGGCCGGCACCTGCCGCGCCGGTGCGGCGTCGCGGTTGGGATCCGCGGCTGTCGCCCGTCCGTCTGTTGGCTCCTCGCGCAGCGCCGCGGGCAGCAGCCGGTGCGCGGTTTTGCCCTGCAGCGCGGCCAGCGCCACGCGTCCGCGGCGGTCGTGACGCAGCACCCACTGGGCGGCCCGCTGGCACAGCACGCAATGCCCGTCGATGAAGAGAATCGGCCCTGCCGGTGCGTCCTCCACCTGCGCTGGACGCCCTTGACTCGCGGTGGGAGCCGACGAACGAGCGCCAAGTCGTATCTTCGCTCTGTGGTTCGACTTCATGGCGATCTGTGTGGCAACCTCGATAGGGTCCACCCCTCAGCGCCGGTACGGATGCGCCGACAACGGCACTACCCGCTGCAGCACGGACCAGTGGTCAGGATAGACCGCCATCATTGTGAACTGTGCGATCCGTCCGTTCAACTCGCCCCGAATCGCGTCCACTGTCGCCGCCGATTGAGCGATCGGCAGGTGCTGGAAATGCGGCAGCCATGGCCACTCCAGCACTTCGTCAGCGAACAACTCCGAGAACTCGTTGGAATAGTCCCAGGGTTGCGGCGATTCGCCGGGCGAAGCGCCGGCGGCCGGCAGATCCGGGAGCCGACCCGGGTGGCGGCCGGCGGCCGCACACCGTTGGAGCCGGCTCCCGGAAGTCGGCGAGCTACGATGCGAGCTCCTCCACCGGCTCGCCCTGCTCGGTAGTGTCGGCGCCGTCGCGCGCGCCGACAGCGGACCGCCGCGGCTGAAACTCGACCTGCTCAGCCACGATCACGACCTTGGAGCGGGTGTTGCCATCGGGATCTTCCCAGCGCTCCTGCTTTAGCCGGCCGACGACGCGCACGCCGCGCCCCTTCGCGAGGTGCTCGGCACACACCGTGGCGAGCTTGCCCCAGGTCGTGGTCTCGACGAACGAGACTTCCTCCTGGCGCTCGCCTTCCACCTTGTAGGAGCGGTTCGAAGCCAGCAGCAGAGTGCACACCGGCGTGCCTTTCGGCGTGTAGCGAAGCTCGGGATCCCGGCACAGGTTCCCTTCCAACAGCACGGAATTGAGATTGTTCACACATCCCTCCTGATAAGATCGACGGAGCCACGCCGCGGTCGCGGTCCGTTCTGCACTCTCTATTACTGGCGCGCGTCGGCGTTGCTTTACCGGCCCGCGCGCCGGAGGCGATGAATGACTGCGCGGTACCGGCGGCGGCGCAAATAACGTAGACTCGGCGCATGGCAGTTGCCGAGCATCCGAACATCATCGTGATCATCACGGACACCTTTCGCCGCGACAACCTGGGGGCGCGGGCGCGGCGGCCGGTCCACACGCCGGAGCTGGACCGCTTCGCCGCCGAGCGCGCCACCGAGCTTACCGGGCTGACCATGAGCAGCTTTCCCACGATCCCGCATCGCACCGACTTCGCCAGCGGCAGGGTGGGCTGGCCCCATTACGGCTGGCAGCCGATCAGTCACAGCACGCCCAATCACATCGCCAGCCTGCTGGCCGGGCAGGGGTACTTCACGCAGCTCATCTGCGACTGCCCGCATCTGTTCAAGTCGGGCTTTCAGGTGGGCTTCCAGGGCAGCTACCAGCACCGCGGTCAGGAAGGGGACATGACCCTGCTGCACATGGACGACCCGATCGCGGAGGCGATGCCGCGTGACAAGACACGCCTCGAGCCCGCAACCTTCGGCGCCCCCCTGATCGATCTGCACTGCTGGCTCAACGACATCCGCACCGAGGCCGACACCTTCTGCGCTCGCACCGCGCTCACCGCGGCCACCTGGCTGGAACGCAACTACCGTTCCGGGCCCTTCTTTCTGTGGGTGGACTTCTTCGATCCCCACGAACCGTGGGATCCGCCGGAGTACCTGGTGCGGCGCTACGATCCGGATTACCACGGTCCACCGATGCTGCATCCCAACTACGGCCCCGCGGATCGCTACAGCAGCGCCGAGCTAGGCAACCTGTGGGCCCATTACGCCGCGGAGTCGGAGCTGGTGGACCGTCACATCGGCCGTATCCTGCAGAAGCTGGACGACCTCGATCTGTGGCAGCGCTCGCTGGTGGTGGTGATGGCCGATCACGGCATGTCGATCGGCGAGCACAACTGCTGCGGCAAGAGCAACATCACCTCCGACGACGGCCGCTTCTGGCCGCTGTACCCGGAGTTGAGCAACGAGCTGTGCCTCATCGCCGGCAGCGCCCAGGCCGGCCCCGTGCCCGCCGCCGGCCAACTCGAACTGATGGCGCAGCCGATGGACCTGCTGCCCACCCTGTGCGAGCTGGCGGGGGTCGAGATCGCGCCGCCGCAGCCGCTGCAGGGGCGTTCCTTCGCGCGCCAGGTGCTGGACCGCGGAGGCACATTACGCGACCGGGTAATCACCGGCGCCCACGCACGGCCGGCGGCGGATACGCCGAACGAGCTTCCCGCGCGCGCCTCGACGCCGTTCCTGCGCACCGGACAGTGGGGGTACGCCCCCGTCGGTCCCGACGGCGCACCACAGCTGTTCGACCTCGGGGCCGACCCGCTGGCCGAGCAGGACGTGGCGGCGGCCAACCGGGCCACCGTGAACGAGCTGCATGAGTTGTTCCTGCACACGCTGGGCGACTACGGCGCCGACGAAGCGGTGCAGGCACTGTGGCGCGCTCCGGGCGGCGGCCCCGCCGGCGGGAGCTGGGCGCGCGACTACCTGGACCACTGAGCGAGGCAACCGGAGGAACAATGGCAAAGCCACCCAACATCGTCCTGCTTGGGATCGACTCCCTGAGCGCCGGCCACATGAGCAGCTACGGCTATCAGCGCCTGACCACCCCGCACCTGGATCGGTTCGCCGCCGACGCGGTGCTGTTCGAGCGTACCTTCTCGCCCGTCGTTCCCACCACCCCGGCGTACTGCTCCATGCTCTCCGGGCTGGACTGTTTCAGCACCCAGGTGGTGGCGCTGCGTCACCAGGGCCCCCTGGGCGCGGCCGTGACCACGCTGCCGGAGCTGCTGCGCCCGCACGGCTATACCAGCACCAGCGTCGGGTTCAAGGGCAACCCGAGCGCCCGCGGTTTCGACAGCTACCTCGACTACGAGGCGTGGCGCGGCGATCGCAGCGGCCGCGCCCCCAAGGCACAGCTCCTGAACGAGGTGACCCTGCCCGAGCTGGACCGGCTGCTCGATGCCGGCGATCCGTTCCTGCTGTTCCTGCGGCACATGGATCCCCACTCCCCGTACCTTCCACCGCACCCCTACGAGCGCATCTTCTACCACGGCGACGAGTGCGACCCCGCCAACCGCTCCATGGATCCGGTGATGGCGTTCAAGCCGTTCCGCGACTACTTCGCCGCCTGGATGCCGCGCGGGATTACCGACAAGGACTACGTGATCGCCCAGTACGACGGCGCCGTCGCCTACATGGACGCGGCGATCCAGGGGATCTTCAATGCCCTGGCGGCGCGCGGCGTGCTCGACGAGACCATCGTGGTGGTGAATGGCGACCACGGCGAGACCCTCTACGATCACGAGTGCTGGTTCGATCACCACGGCATCTACGACAACGTGCTGCACGTGCCGCTGATCCTGCGCTATCCGCCGGCCCTGCCGCGCGGCGTGCTGGTGGCCGGCTACAACCAGCACCAGGACCTGGTGCCGACGCTGCTGGAACTGGCCGGGCTGCCCCACGATCCGGCGCAGTTCGACGGCACCAGCCTGCAGCCGCTGGTACGCGGCGAGGTCGCCAGCTACGCCAGCGAGCTCTACCTCGCCGAGTGCACCTGGATGCGCAAGCACGGCTGGCGCACCCCGGAGTGGAAGCTGATCGTGGCGCTGGAGCCCGATTTCCACTTCAAGCCGCCGGTGGAGCTGTACCGTCTTACCGACGACCCCGAGGAGTTGCACAACCTGGCTGACGAGCTGCCCGACGTGGTGGCGTTCCTGCGCGAGCGCCTGGAGAGCTGGATCGACCAGCGCACCAGCGTCACGAGGTTGCCGGCGCCGATGCTGCACCAGGGCGACTGGCACGGCCACGCCGGCGTGGGGCCGTTCACCTCCTCGCAGCAGGCCTACGACACGCTGCACATCGGCGATCCCGGCGCCGCGCAGCGGCTGCAGGCCGGGGACGGCGGCAAGTGAGGGGAGCCGCGAGGTGAAGCGCGTCGCCCTGGCCTACGGGCGCAGCGGCCTGAGCGTCGCGGTGCCCGACCACGCCCAGGTGGTGCGGCCGCGGCCGGTGGCCGGCGTCGGCGACGAGCGCGCCGCCTTGGAAGCGGCCCTGGCCGACCCCGTGGGGGCGCCGCCGCTGGCGCAGTTGGCCGCCGGCAAGCGCCGCGTGGTGGTGACCCACAGCGACATCACCCGCGCCACTCCGAACGACCGCATCCTGCCGGTGCTGCTGCAGGCGCTGGAGCGGGCCGGGGTGCAGCGCGGCGACATCACCCTGATCAACGCGCTGGGCACCCATCGGCCGCAGACGGCGGCGGAGTTGCGGCAGATGCTCGGCGCGGATGTCGTCGACCGCTACCGCTGCACGCAGCACGACGCCTGGGACGCCGCCGGACTGGTGGCGGCCGGCACTACCCGCCGCGGCAACGCAATCCGCCTCAACCGCGCGGTGATGGAAGCCGACCTGGCGATCTTCACCGGCTTCATCGAGCCGCACTTCTTCGCCGGCTTCAGCGGCGGGCCCAAGGGCGCGCTGCCGGCCCTGGCGGGCCACGAGAGCGTGCTCACCAACCACGGCTACGCCATGATCGGCGACCCGCGGGCGACCTGGGGCATCACCGAGGGCAATCCGATCTGGGAAGAGATGCGCGAGGCGGCGCTGCTGGTCGAGCCGCTGTTCCTGCTCAACGTCACCCTCAACTCCGGCGGTGCGATCACCGGCGTGTTCGCCGGCGACGTAATCGAGGCGCACCGCCGCGGCTGCGCCTTCGTGCGCGACAGCGCCATGGTGCCGGTGGAGGAGCCGTTCGACGCGGTGGTCACCACCAACAGCGGCTACCCGCTGGACCAGAACCTCTACCAGACGGTGAAGGGAATGCAGGTCGCCAAGGGCATCGTGCGCGCCGGCGGCGCCATCGTGCTGGCGGCGGCGTGCGAGGACGGCCTGCCGCGCCACGGCCGCTACGCCGAGCTGCTGGCCGAGGCCGGCTCGCCCGACGCCATCCTGGAGTTGCTGCAACGGCCCGGCTTCTCGGCGCAGGACCAGTGGCAGGTGCAGATCCAGGCGCAGATCCAGCGCCATGCCGATGTCTACGTGTACAGTGACGGCCTCGACGACGCCGAGATCCGCGCTGCGCTGCTCACGCCGACGCGGGACATCGCGGCGACCCTGGCGCAGTTGCAGCCGCGGCGCCTGTGCGTGCTGCCGGAGGGCCCCCTCACCATCGCCTACCTGAATGACTCGGTGAACGGCGCCGCGCGCTGAGTCGACCGCGACTGCCCGCGAACGCGCCGGCGGTTCAGTCCAGCTCGCCGTGCAACAGGCCCAGGGGCAGGGGTGCGGGGCGCTCGCAGGTGGTGGCAAGCTCCACTTGGCGGCCGCTGGCCGCCGCTTCGTGAATGGCGTGCATGATGTCCAGCACGTGCAGCGCCAGCTCGCCGCCGGCGCGCTGTGGGCGGCCGTGGCGTGCGGCGCAGGCCAGGTCAGCCACCCCGAGGCCGCGGGTGATGTCGGTGTGGCCGTGGCTCAGCGGCACCTGCTCCCATTCCCCCCGGCCGCGTCCCAGGGCGACCGGCCCCGCCGGCCCGTTGGGATCGGGCACCGCCAGCGAGCCCTCGCTGCCGTAGACCTCGATGGCCGGCAGGTTGGCTTCCTGCACGTCGAAGCTGGTAAGGATCAGCGCCTGAGGCCCGTCGGCGAACTGCAGCAGCCCCTGCACGTGGGTCGGCACCTCTACCGTGATGCGTTCGCCGTAGCGCTCCTCGGCAGTGATCAGGCGCTCGGGATGGGTGATGCGGGTGAGCCCGGCGACGCTGCGCACGGGCCCCAGCAGGTGCACCAGGCAGGTGAGGGAGTAAGGTCCCAGGTCGAACATCGGGCCGCCGCCGCGCTGGTAGAAAAAGGCGGGGTCGGCATGCCAGCTCTCGGGGCCGGGGCCGGCCATGAAGGCGACCGCGTGCAGCGGGGCGCCGATCCAGCCGTCGTCGATCAGCTTGCGGCAGGTCTGATGGCCGCCACCCAGGAAGGTGTCCGGCGCGCAGCCCAGCAGCACCCCGGCGGCCGCCGCGGCGCGTACCAGGTCCTCGCCCTCGGCGCGCTCCACCGCCAGCGGCTTCTCGCTCCACACGAGCTTGCCGGCAGCGATGGCGGCGCGCGACACGGCGTGGTGGGCGGCCGGAATGGTGAGGTTAACCACCAGTTCCACGGCGTCGTCGGCGAGCAGTTCCTCGGGGGTCAACGCGCGCGCGATGCCGAACTCCTCGGCCTGCACCCGCGCCCGCGCCGGCAGCAGGTCGGCGCACGCCACCACGTCGAGGATCGGAAACTCCCGGCATCCTCGAAAATAGTGCCCGCTGATCTTGCCGCAACCGATCACGCCGACCCGAACCTGCTTCATGGGGAGACTATAGCCTCCTCAGCCGTACGCCGCGCGGCGCGGTGGCGTCAGCGGCGCCGCCAGGGGGCGGACTCGACCGCCTGCGCAAGCTCGCGGTAGCGGCGGTAGCCGTCAGTGTAGCGCGCCGCCCGTTCGGGGTCGGGCTCGTAGGTGGCCTTGAAGCCGGCGCCCATGGCCGCCTGCGCCTCCTCCACCGTGGCGTAGTGGCCGGCGGCGGTGGCGGCACACATCGCCGCGCCGAGGGCGCTGCCCTCCTCGGTGGCGGCCACCTTGATCGGCATGCCGAGCACGTCGGCCGCCACCTGTACCGCGAAGTCGGAGCGCTGGGAGATGCCGCCCAGGGCGATGATCTCGTCCACGGCGATGCCGGCGGCGGCGAAGTGCTCGTTGATCGCGCGGCTGCCGTAGGCGGTGGCCTCCACCAGGGAGCGGAACACAGCCGGTGCGTCGGCGCCGAGACCGAGCCCGGTGATCGCCGCCTGCAACGTGGCATCGGCGATGGGGGTGCGCCGGCCGTTGAACCAGTCCAGGCTCAGCACGCCGGCGGGATCCACCGGCAGGGCGGCCGCGGCGTCCGCCAGGTCGTCGAGCAGGCGCGCTTCCAGCGGCTCCCGCTGCGCGGCCGGCAGCGTGCGCAGCGGCCAGCTCAGCAGGTCGCGGAACCAGGCGTAGACGTCGCCGTAGGCCGACTGCCCCGCCTCCAGGCCCACCTGGCCGGGGATGATGGAGCCGTCCACCTGCCCGCAGATGCCGGGGATCAGGCGGTCGCCCAGGGTGGCGGCGTCGGTCACGATCATGTCGCAGGTGGAGGTGCCCAGGATCTTGGTCAGCACGCCGGGGCGGATGCCGCCGCCCACGGCGCCCAAGTGGGCGTCGAAGCCGCCTGCCGCCACCGCGATGCCGGCCGGCAGTCCGAGGCGCGTGGCCCACTCGGCGGCCAGGGTGCCGACACACTGATCGGCGGTGTAGGAATCGTCGTACAGGCGGCCGCGCAGTTCCCCCAGCCGCGGATCCAGCCGCCCCAGGAACTCCGCGCTCGGCAGGCCGCCCCACGACTCGTGCCACATCGCCTTGTGGCCGGCCGCCGCCCGCCCGCGGCGCAGCTCCGCCGGCGCCGTGGCACCCACCAGCAGTCCGGGGATCCAGTCGCAGTGCTCGCTCCAGGAAAAGGCCGCCGCGGCTACCGCCGGGTCGGCGCGCAGCAGGTGCAGCACCTTGGCCCAGAACCACTCCGACGAGTAGATGCCGCCCTCGAAACGGGTGTAGTCGGGGCCGCCCCAGGTGCGCGCCAAGGCATTGATCTCGTCCGCTTCGCGCACCGCGGTGTGGTCTTTCCACAGTACGAACATCGCGTTCGGGTTGTCCGCGAAACGCGCGTCGAGGGAGAGCGGAGCGCCGCTTTCGTCCACCGCGCAAACCGTCGATCCGGTGGT
>JAKZWC010000073.1:0-18524 GCA_047515735.1 Spirochaetales bacterium
GCGGAGTACCGTCGATACTGGCCGAAGCGCGGGGTCTGGATGGCCTGGGAAGACCCGCTCCAGATTGGTGAGCGTGCCGGTTGGTCGGTCGCGGAAGCACCGCAGTGCGATATGGCCCGCATCATCGAGGACGCCACCGACGATGAGGACCGCGACAAGTGGCTCCGCACCAACCATATCAAAGGCGCGCTGTCGCTGACGGAGGAAATACTCGCCTGAAAGCGCGAGAGGCGAGTGCACGGACACTGCATGGCGCAATCGTTAGCGTGATCGTGGCCGATGAACCGGCGCAATGGTTGCAGACGCAACGCGACGCGATCTACAGCGCGCTACGGTCGCGGCTTGGCAAGGTTCCCGGTTCCCGGCTCCCGGCTGTTGGCGATCGGTACGCGCCCGGACGATCCGGGACACTGGTTTGCGCGCCTGCTGCAACGGTCGGGGGTGCTCTTCTCAGCCGATCCGGACGGTGACCCGTTCGACCCAGCTAACCCCAGCTTGCCGCACCTGCCGGCGCTCCAGCCTTCTACGAGCGCGAGGCGAGCGAGACGGCGGCGGACCCGTCGCTACTGCCAGCGTTCCTGGTAGACGCGGAATCGTGGGCAAGATGCGAAGTAGACCTACTGCCGGCGGCTCGTGGGCCGTGCGTCTGGGGTATCGACCTATCCGGGGGCTGGCTGCGTTCCCGTCGCTGCCGGACCTGGCGGAACGTGGGCGGGTGGACGGCGCCGACTGCCAGAGGATAGCCGACGATGGCGACTTGCTTGTGCTCGGCGGGCCGCGATCCCGCGTGGTGCCGGTGCCGGCGCTGATAGAAGAGGCGCTGCAACGCTGGGGCCGACCGGCGCGGGTGACGGCCGACCACCACCAAGAGCGGGAGCTACGCGAGGCGCTGGAGGCGGCGGACTTCCCGGCCACGGCGTTGACGACAACCGGCATGGGCTGGAGCGACGGGCCGGGCCGCATCTGTGACTTCCGGCGAGCGGTACAGGGTGGTCGCGTATGGGTGGCGCCGCGCCTGCTGATCCGGCAAGCGCTGGCGAACGCTCGGACCGTCTCGGACTCGATGGGCTCCGAGAAGATCATCAAGGGTGGGCGAGCGGCCGGAAGCGGACCGCTCGCGATGATGTTGCGGTTGCGGCGCCGCCGTCACGCCGTAGCGTAGCGGGCACCCCAGCGCATCGGCTGAATCCAGGGGTAGCCCAGGGTGGCTCTATTCTGGACACGGCAGTTTATAGGGCGTTTTTCGGACACTTGTCTACAAAAAAAGGTCCGACAGTTTGATTGCTGCCGGACCGTTCAAAAGTAATTGCCGGCCATGCCGGCCTTGCCAAGTGAAATCAAGGGAAGCACAACCTGTATGCTTTGCTGTGCCGCAGGACTCGGTCTCGCCGTGGCGATTCGAGTGCTAAAGAGGCCGTAAGCGCGAAGCCGGAGGACTGCGTTTAAATGCTCCCGTCGATCTGATTCTAAGGTAATACATGCCACAGCTTCCGTCAAGCAAAAAGCGGCGCCTACCGGCTCGCCAGTGGTTGCCCTGCGCCGCATGATCCTATCTAGAGATCGGCATACGTGCGTTCACTGTGGAAGAAACGCCGTGCTCGAAGTTCACCACCGGGACGGCAACCACGCCAACAACCAGTTAGAAAATCTCGAAACAGTTTGTGAAAAATGCCATATCGTAATTCACAATCCCACGGTCGCACCGGAAGTGCAAGCGTGCAGCGACTTGTGGACGATACGCGGAAGTAGTACCCTAGAGACCGGACGCGGGCAGGGGTGCCACCGGCGGCGAATTTACATCTGTTCCGGGGGTACGCTTTGACAACCGAACAAGAGCTACAGCTTCGATATCGATCAGTATAGACCTAAGTTAAGCGGCTGCGCTTGTACTAACCTTGCTGATGATCCTCTTGTAGCGGTGGACTGCTAACTCTGTTCTCGGACCTTTAACCGAAAGATAGACTATCGTATCCTTGAGTGCTTCACGATCATCTTTCGTAAGGTCATCCAATTCATCCGCCAGATCCTTTGCCGCTGTAATCTTTGCCGATGTCCAAGGATACGGCGATCCACATTCATGGCAGTAGCTAGGAGGGGCGTACTTAGATGAATCAAGGAAACCGTCGACATGATAAGCGCGACGGATTCTCGCACTACAATTCGAGCACGCGCTGATCGTTCGCTGCCCGCAATCCGGACAGTATTTCGCCGCTCGCGCCGGTGATTGCTCCAGATGCGGAGTAATTGGGTGCCCGCTAAGGCAAACCTGAGCAGTGCGGTAGGTCCCCATCAGGATACTCCCCTTGCTGCCGCATGCTAAGTAGTAGCTATGGTGATAACGTTCGTAACGCGTATACGTATAAGTCGTTTACATATATCGAGTTACGCATAGCCAATGTATATACGCATAGCCAATGTATAGCGGTGAAGGGACTCGAACCCCTGACGCAGCGGATATGAGCCGCTTGCTCTAACCAACTGAGCTACACCGCCCCCGAACGGCGCCACGGTAGGAAACGCGCGTTGGCCCGCTTAGTATACGACTTGAGCGGGCGACCGTCGATGGCCCGCGGGCACAAGTTGCGTGCGTGCGGGCATCGTCGTGGCGGGTTGGGATAGTATGTTCCCAGGCCTGCGGAGCATCCCGGATGCGGTACACCGCTTGCGCTCGGGAGATTCACGAAAGAGATGAACCGATCGAATTCGCCTGACGGGGTGATGATTGAAGCCTCCACCGATGGTGGCTGCAGCGGCAATCCCGGGCCCGGCGGTTGGGCCTACCACGTCACCGTGCACACTGGAGCCGCGGACGGCGCCGACGGCATGGCGCGGTCTCCAGTCGAAGACTCCGGATTCGTCGCCCGCACCACCAACAATCGGATGGAGTTGACGGCGGTGATCCAGGCGCTGCGGGCGATCCGCGGCATGCCCGAGCACACTGGCGCCCGGGTGGTGGTGGCTACCGACTCCACCTACGTGCAACAGGGCATCGTCTCCTGGATCCACCGCTGGCGGGCCAACGGTTGGCGCACGGCGGCCAAGCAGCCAGTAAAGAACGCCGAGCTGTGGCGCCGGCTGGACGAACTGGCGCGTGCGACCGGCGCCCAGTTCCGCTGGGTGCGCGGGCACGCCGGCGATCCGCGCAACGAGCGCTGCCATACTCTGGTGCAGGCTGCCATCGCCGGCGCCCGCCGCCACACGGCGCGGTCGTAGCCCCTCCCCGCATCCATCCCTCCTCCTGCTGGTCGCGATCCGCGCGGCGTCAGGCTCCGGCCCGTGGCAAAGCGCCGCAGAGGGCGGGCCGTTGTTGTTGGTCGGAGGTAACAGTGCAATCTTTGGTATTTGGCCATGCCCCCTTCGGGGTGGATGGCGACTTGGTGGCGGTGGAGGTGGATCTGCGCCGTGGCATACCCGGCGTCGACATCGTGGGCTTGCCGGACGACGCGGTGCGCGAGTCGCGGGAACGGGTGCGCGTCGCAATTCGCAACAGCGGCTTTCAGTTCCCGCGCGACCGGGTGCTGATCAATCTGTCGCCGGCCGGCGTCCGCAAGGTGGGCGCCGCCTACGATCTGCCGCTCGCGCTCGCCGTCCTGGTGGCATCAGGCCAAGTGCCGCCTCCGGACGCCCCGGTGCTGGCCTGCGGCGAGCTCAACCTGGCCGGCGCGGTACATCCGGTGAGCGGGATCCTGACGGCGGTGTCGGCCGGCGCCAAGGCGGGGCACGCCTGGTTCCTGGTACCCGCCGGCAATCGCCGCGAGGCGGACGCCCTGGGCGTGGGCACCGTGATGAGCGTGGCGAGCCTCACCGAAGCGGTGGCGGCGCTGGCGCAGGTGCGTGCGGTGTCCCCGAACGGCAGCCACGGCCGCGCCGGCAACTCGGTTACCCGGGCTGCCTCAGGGCCGTCGCCCTGGCGCAGGGAGCTGGGCGAGATCACCGACATTCGCGGGCAGAGCGTACTCAAGCGAGCGCTGGCGGTAGCCGCCGCCGGGGGCCACCACTCGCTGCTGTTCGGGCCTCCCGGCAGTGGCAAGACGATGGCGGGACGGCGGCTGGTCGGCCTGCTGCCGCCGCTGGCGCGGCATCAGGCGCTGGCCGTCACCCGGATCCACTCGGTGGCCGGCTCGCTGCCACACGAGGAGGGGCTGTTGCGCTGGCCCCCGTTTCGGACGCCGCACCACAGCGCTTCCGCCGAGGGGGTGGTGGGAGGAGGCAGTGTCCTGCGTCCCGGCGAGGTGTCTCTGGCCCACGCCGGAGTGCTGCTGCTCGACGAAGCACCCGAGTTTGCGCGGCCGGTGCTGCAGAGCCTGCGCGAGCCGCTGGAGACCGGCCGCGTGAACGTGGCCAGAGCCGGGCGCAGCGCTTGCTTCCCGGCCGGCTTTCAACTGGTCATGACCGCCAATCCCTGCCCGTGCGGCAACCTGGGCCGGCGTCACGCCGCCTGTATCTGCTCCACCGCCGAGGTCAAGCACTACTGGAAGCGGCTCGGCGGCGCACTCCTGGATCGGATCGACATCCGGATCCCGGTGAACGACACGATTCCGGCGGAACTGCTCGATCCCGGTGTGGAACGTCCGGAGGACTACCTCGGCGCGGTGCATGAGGCGCGGTCGCGGCAGCAGCACCGCTACCGCGACTGCGGGTGGGACCTGAACGCGCGGCTGCCGCCTAGTGACGTGGAGCGGTTCTGCCGTCTCGGCGAGGCCCAGATCAACCAGCTCGGGCGCGGCATGCGCCACACCCACCTATCCTCGCGCGCTCTGCACGGGGTGATCAAGCTGGCCCGCACGGTCGCGGACCTGGATGGCTGCGATCGGATCGCCACGGCCCACGTGCACGAGGCACTCCAGTACCGGCGGTACGGCGACGTGGACATCTACTGGCACTACGACTAAGGCCCTCGCCGCGCGTGGCTGAAGGATGAATTCGGCCTCGCGCGGGCCGCGCTCCGGCCGTCACGAGGCGCCACAAACGTGGTACACTGGCGCTGGATGAGTCGGCACGGTCACTGCGTGACGCCAGCGGCCATGGAAACCGCAGCACAGGCGCCGCCGGCTGGTCGCCATGTTCGGAGGAGGCGGTACCGTGGGCGCCAGCTGGTCGCCAGTGCCGCGATCGCGGCGCTGGCGGGTGCAAGTGTCGGACTGGCCGCCGGAATCGGCTGGTTCCGCGACCGTGCAGCCCCCGCCGACTCGCCGGTATGGCGGCAAGTGCCGGCAGCCCCGTCGCCGGCTTACGGCGCCCCGGCGCTGCCGGTGCAGTTCCGCATCGGGCAGGCGGGCGTCTCCGCCGACGAAGCCAACAACATCGACATCTATCAGCGCTACAACGAGGCGGTCGTCAACGTCACCGCCATCGCCATGGACTATCACTGGTTCCTGGACGTCGTCCCTCGCTCCGGTGCCGGCTCCGGGACGATCATCGATCGCGAGGGGCACGTGGTTACCAACTACCACGTGGTAAAGGATGCCCGTATGGTCAGCGTTACCCTGGCCGGCGGCGAGGAGCTGGAGGGACGCGTGGTCGGCGCCGATCCCGAGACCGACCTCGCGGTGGTGAAGTTCGACCCGGGTGGTCTCGATCTCACCACCATCCCGTTCGGACGCTCCGCCGACCTGATGGTAGGTCAGAAGGTGCTCGCCATTGGCAATCCGTTCGCCTTGAGCCGCACCCTCACCACCGGCGTGGTATCGGGCGTGGGCCGGCCCGTGAGCGCCGTAAACGGGGTCATCATCCGGGAGATGATCCAGACCGACGCCTCCATCAATCCGGGCAACTCGGGCGGTCCGCTGCTTAATTCGCGTGGCGAGATGATCGGCATCAACACCATCATCATCTCGCCTACAGGAGGCTCGGTGGGGATCGGCTTTGCCGTACCCATCGATACGGCGCGGCGGGTGTTGCCGGAGCTGTTGCGCCACGGCGAGGTGCAGCGGGGCTGGATCGACGTGCGGCCGGTGCAGCTGTTTCCCCGCCTGGCGCGGCAACTGCGGTTGCCGGTGGAACGCGGTATCCTGGTGTCCGAAGTGATCCAGGGAGGGAACGCGGCGGCAGCCGGGCTGCGTGGCGGCAGCCGCTCCGTGCGCTTGGGCCATTCCGTGTTCCGGGTAGGCGGCGACATCATCGTCGAGGTGGACGGCACCGCGACCACCACCATCGCCGATCTGTTCAATGCGCTGGAAGACAACAAGCCCGGTGAGCGGGTGCAGGTAGTGTACCAGCGTGGCGCTCGGCGCCATACGACCACGGTACTCCTGAACCGCCGCTCGCGGCAGATTCAGGAGTATTTTTATTAGGCAGCCGTATGCCAGCGTTCAAGGTAGTTGCAGACTTTGCGCCCGCCGGCGACCAGGGACCGGCTATCGCGGCGCTCTGCCGCGGGCTCGAGCGGGGCCACCGCTATCAGACGCTCAAGGGGGTCACCGGGTCGGGCAAGACCTTCTCCATGGCCAAGATCATCGAGGGCGCTCAGGTCCCTACTCTGGTCCTCTCCCACAACAAGACGCTGGCGGCTCAGCTCTACCGCGAGTTCACGGACTTCCTGCCGCTCAACGCGGTGGAGTACTTCGTCTCCTACTAGGACTACTATCAGCCGGAGGCGTACGTCGCCAGCCGTGATCTCTATATCGAGAAGGATGCTTCCATCAACGACGAGATCGAGCGGCTGCGGCTGGGAGCGACCACGGCGCTGATGGAGCGGCGAGACGTGGTGGTGGTCGCCAGCGTGTCCTGCATCTACGGCCTGGGGAGCCCCGACGATTACCGCGACATGCGGGTCGAGCTGGAGGTGGGGACCGAAGTCGACCCGCGGCGCCTGATGCGGCGTCTGGTCGCCCTGCAGTACACCCGCAACGATGCGGTGCTGGTGCGCGCCGGATTCCGCAGTCGCGGTGAGGTGATCGAGGTGCTGCCGCCGCACGCCAAGGACGCGCTCCGCATCGAGTTCTTCGGCGACGAGATCGAGCGTTTGCGCCGTATCGACCCGCTCACCGGCAACACTCTGGCGGAGCTCGAGTTCGCAGCGGTCTACCCGGCCAAGCACTTCGTGACCCCCGAGGAGCGGCTGGAGTCGGCGGTGGGAGCGATCCGCGAAGAGCTGACGGTGCGCCATGAGCAGCTTCTGCAGCAGGGCAGGCTGGTGGAGGCGCAGCGCCTGCTGACGCGCTGCGAGTACGACCTCGAGATGCTTGCCGAGATCGGCTACTGCAGCGGTGTCGAGAACTACTCCCGGCACCTGAGCGGCCGCAAGGAGGGGGAGCGCCCGGCGGTACTGCTCGATTTCTTCCCCCAGGACTTTCTGGTGTTCATCGACGAGTCGCACGTCACCGTTCCCCAGGTCGGCGCCATGTACCAGGGCGACCGCTCGCGCAAGGAGGCGCTGGTAGAGCATGGCTTCCGCCTGCCCTCGGCGCTGGACAACCGGCCGCTCACCTTTGGCGAGTTCGAGGGCATGCTGGAGCGCGTCGTGTACGTGTCCGCTACCCCCGCCGCGAAGGAACTGAGCATCTCTTCGCAGGTAGTCGAGCAGGTGATTCGGCCCACCGGACTGCTGGATCCGGAGATCGAGGTGCGGCACTCCGCGGGGCAGATCGAGGACCTTTACGGACAGATCCGGCAGCGCACGGCGCGGGGCGAGCGTACCCTGGTGACGACCCTCACCAAGCGCATGGCAGAGGACCTTACCGATTACCTGGCGGACATCGGGGTGCGCTGTCGCTTCCTCCACTCGGAGGTGGATACCTTCGAGCGGGTCGAGATCCTGCGCGACCTGCGAGCCGGGGAGTTCGACGTCCTGGTGGGTGTCAACCTGCTGCGGGAGGGCCTGGATCTGCCGGAGGTGTCGCTGATCGCCATTCTCGATGCCGACAAGGTCGGCTTCCTGCGCTCCACCACGTCGCTGATCCAGATCATAGGCCGTGCCGCGCGCAACGTGAACGGACGGGTGATCATGTATGCCGACCGCGAGTCGGACTCGATGCGCGAGGCGATCGTGGAGACCAGCCGCCGCCGTGACCTGCAATTCGCCTACAACGCCGAGCACGGCATTACTCCGACCTCCATAACCAAGGCGGTGCAGGACTTGCTGGTGCGCAAGGCGGACGAGAAACGGTCGGCGGAGAAGCTGGATCTGGAGGTAGTCAAGCAGCGCTTCAACGTGCTGGTGCCGAAGGAGCGCCGCGCACTGATACGGAGGTTGGAAAAGGAGATGCTGGAGCTGGCCAAGGATCTGGAGTACGAGCGCGCCGCCTTGCTCCGTGACGAGATCAACAAGCTGCGGGAGCTCGATGGCCCGGCAGCCACGCCCGCGTCAGCGCCGGCCCGGGCCCGCGTCCGCCGTGCCGATTGAGCCGCGCCCGCGTGTTGCCGCGGGACCGGAGGCGCAGCACGGGCTGCCGGCGGCCACCGCAGGAAGGAAACCGCGCCGCCGCGGTGGTTTGGCTGTGCTGAGCGCGGTGCTGGTGGTGGGTGCTGCCGCACTGGGCTGCCAGCAGCACGAAACCGAGGAGCGACTGCTGCTGCCGGCTACTACGGTGGTGGCGACCAACGAGGTGCGCGGCATCGTCACCGCCGACTCGTTGCGCGTCCGCGCTCAGCCCTCCGTGCGTGCGGAGGTGCTCTCCTATCTGCGCCGCGGCGAGGTGGTGGAGGTGTTGCGGCGCGGCGAGCAGGAGGAGCGCATCGGCGGCGACCTTGGCTACTGGTTCGAGGTAACTTTCCAGGGCGTGCGCGGTTGGGCATTCGGCACCCACCTGGATCGGCTCGCCCCCGGTGCTACCGACGACGAAGTGAACGCGCGGGTAAAGGCTGCCCGCAGCCGCGATTGACGCCCGCCAAGCCAGCGATGCCACCGTCCCCGGCCGGGAGCCCCTGCCGGCTGCCACCACCAGACCGGTGGCACATCCGTCTGCAGCGGTGCTGACGATCCTGCTCGTCTGGGTGGTCCCCATCCTGTGGGGCGCCCTGATAGGCTACTTCACCAACGCCCTGGCCATCAGAATGCTGTTCCGGCCGCTCACCCGGAAGTATCTGCTGGGTATTCCCGTACCGTTGACGCCGGGCATCATCCCTCGGCGGCGCGGTGAGCTGGCGCGCAGTATCGCCCGTATGGTGGCGCGCGACCTGCTGTCGCCGGAGGCGGTTCGCGCTCGCCTGCAGAGTGAGACGTTTCGCATTGCACTGGAGGCCCAGTTCCGGCACTTGCGCGAGACCTTGCTGCAGCGCCCGCTGGCCGAGCTGGCGGCGCGTGCCGGGAGCGCGCTGCGTGGCGCGCCCGAGGGTCCGCCGGCGGGCGATGGCGGCGAAATCTCGTGGCCCGAGCTCGTGCGCCACCTGTTGCAACGGGTGCTGGTACGGCTGGTGGGCTCACGGGCGTTCATCTACGGGGCGCGCAGCCTGGTGCAACGGCTGGTGGATGACTTCGCAGCGCGGCGCCTGCACGATCTGATCGGCGTCGAGCAGTTCACCGCGCTGGTCACCGGCAGCCTGCTGCCGGCCCTCGGCGGCAACGAGATCCGCGCCCAGCTGGCCGGGATGATCAAGGACTGGCTGCGCCGTCAGCGCGCCGCCAACGTGCCCCTGGACCGCTTCCTCACGCCGGACACCATGGAACTGCTGCTGGGCCTGTTCCAGCGCAATCTGCCCGCGCTGCTCGGTGTGCTGTTCACTTGGCTGCGCGGTCCCCAGGTGCGCCGCGAGCTGGAGGTATACGGCCGCGCCATCCTGCGCGACATCCTCGACAAGCTGAACCTGATGCAGAAGGTGTTCATCACCGCCGGCCAGTACGACCGCAGCCTCAGCGAACGGATGCCGGAGATCGTCACCGACGTGATCGATCAGGCGGAGGCGGCCACGGCCGGCGCCGCAGTGCGGGAGCAGATTTGCGCCGGCGCGCAGCGTGCCATGGCGCAGTGGAGTACCCAGGGGCTGGGCGATCTGGCGGCCGACTCGGCGACCCAGCTCGATGAGTTGGTAGACCACCTGGTGGCGCGCGCGTTCGACGCGCTCTCCGGCAGCGGCGTGACGGATGCCGATGCCGCGCCGGCCGAGGAGGCGGTGCGGCGCTGGTACTCGCACCATGGCGACGCTACCGCGGCGGAGCTGGCCGCGCGCTATCTCGGGTTGCAACCGGCGGCGGTTGCCGATTTCCTGGCCAACCAGCTCCTCGGGTATCTGGCCCGCCCGGAAACCGGGCAGCAGATCGCCGAGCTGATCCCCGCGCTGGCCGGCGGGGCGCTGGGTACCACCGACACCGCGGCCGGGACGACCACCCTGGCCGAGGTGTTTGCGTTGCCGGCGGCGACCGCGTCTCGGCTCGACGGCGCCGTGACACGGTGGACCATCGGGTTCCTCGGCGAGCGGCTGCCGGCGGTGATGGACACGATCGACCTCCAGGCGCTGGTGATCGCCAAGATCGACGAGTTCGACGCACGGCAGGTGGAACAGCTCCTGCTCACCGTGATGGACCGCCACTTGAAGTGGATCAAGCTGTTCGGCGCCGTCATCGGCGCTGCCATCGGCTTGCTGCTGATCGCCCTGCGGGCGGTCACCCCGGGCCCCTGACGCTCCTGGACCGCCGTCCGGGCGGTGCCGCCTGCGGCCGGTTCCGTCCGTTTGCCGGCAGCGCGGCGGAGCAACCGGACCAGCTGCCGGCGCTCCGGCGTGGGGTTCACTCCTGGGTCAGCCGCTGCCGCAGCCAACCTTCCAGAGCGTCGAGCCTATGGCCGAGCGAGGTCTGCGCGCGCTCGCGGGCGAAGTCGAGGTCGGCGGCGTGAATCGCCGCGGTGGCGTAGAACAGCAGGCCCTGGTCGGTGGGAGCGATCGTCACCACGCTGCGAAAGTCGCCCTCCGCCACCAGCGGCAGGATGCCCCACCACATGGTGGTAAGGTTCCTGACTTCCATGGTGAGGCTCACCCCGTCGAATCGGAAGTCGGCCTGGTAGACATTGCTGCCGAAGGTGGAGTCCTCCTGCTCCAGGAACAGCAACGAGTGGCGCGGAACGCTACTCGCCACCGGATCCGGCTGTGGAGTACGATCTGCGGGACCGATAATGGCATGAGAACGCTGGTACAGCGTACGATAGTGACCGCGACTGCTGGAGAAGTATTCGATGCCTTGCAGGGTGCTGACCGCACGCAGATGGTTGTACAGCGCGGTCCAATCACAGGACGCGCCGCTGTCGGGAAGCAGGCGCAGGACCTCGGCGCCGTACGTCACGCCGATGGCGGCGATGGGAGCCGCGATGGCGCCCCGGTTCGGCAGCTCCGGCACCAGGACCGGGGTCGTGCCGGTGACCAGCGGGACCTGGATTCCCTCTGCCTGCAGGCGGGCGCGGGTAGCGGCATCGGGAACCAGCTGCTCAAATTCTGCCGGGCACGCGCCGGCGGCGCCCGCCGCGACCGCGAACGCCAGCAGCATTCCCAGCCCGCGGCGCGGTCTGCCGCAGCCCACGGTGGCACGCGGGATGGCACGCATCACTGGCGTGGGCCGAAAGTGTCGGCCAGCAGGGGATGCAGGTGTATCGATTTTCGTCGTATTCCGTGTCGCGGAGTCACTGTGCCGACTCACCATAGAAACTCCCCGGAGAGCCCGCAAGCTACCGCGGGGGCGCCTGCCGCGAGACCCTGCCATGGTCGTATGCGGCGGGGCGTTACGGATGGCGCCGCGGGAGCGCCGGGGAAGCGGTGATACCGCGGTGGGGAGCTGACGTGCCGCTGGCGGTGTTCACCGGCGGCGGCACCGCCGGGCACATCATTCCCGGTCTGGCGATAATCCGCGAGTTGCAGACCCGCGGCTGGCGTGCCGCCTGGATCGGATCGCGCCGGCCCGCGGAGCGCACGCTGGTACGCGCCGCGCAGGTGCCCTTCTACGCCATCCCGGCTGGGAAGCTGCGCCGTTACTACTCGCTGCGCAACTTCGCGGACGTCGCCGCGGTGCTGGCCGGGTGTCTGCACGCACTGCTGCTGCTGGCCCGCCTGCGCCCGCGCGTCGTGTTCGCCAAGGGCAGCTACGTGAGCGTTCCGCCGGTGGTGGCGGCGCGGTTGCTGGGCATCCCCGTCATCATCCACGAATCGGACACCACCCCGGCGTTGGCTACCCGCATCAACGCCAGCATGGCGCACACCGTCCTGGTCGCCTTCGCCGCTACCCGCGGCCAGTTGCCGGCGCGCCTGCGCCGACGGGTACGGGTGACCGGCAACCCTCTGCGCGCGGGCCTGGAGCAGGGCGACGCGGAACGCGGGCGCGCCCGGGTGGGCGCTCCGTCCGGGGTGCCGTTGTTGTTTGTCACCGGGGGCAGCAGCGGCGCCCGGGCGCTCAACGAGCTGGTCTACCATGCCCTGCCGGAGCTGGTTCGGCATTGGTTCGTGGTGCATCAGACCGGAGCGGCGTGGCGCGCTCCGGTTGCCGCACCGGCGCCGCCGGTGGCCGGCCGCTATCGTGCCTTGCCGTTCGTGAACGAAGGGTTTCCCGATCTGCTGGCCGCGGCCGACGTGGTGGTGAGCCGCGCCGGAGCCAACACCCTCGGCGAACTGGCCGCCACCGCCACCCCGGCGGTGCTGATCCCGCTGCCGCGTACTCAGAGCCGCGGCGAGCAGTTGGCCAACGCGGAGCTGTTCGCGGCGCGCGGTGCCGCGCTGGTGCTGGCCGAGGAGCAGACCGATTCCGCCACCCTTACCGCTGCGCTGCACGAGCTGCGCTGCGATGCCGCCCGCCGCCGGCGCATGGCTCGCAACATGGCGCGTCTCGCTACCCGCGACGCCGCGCGCTGCATCGCCGGCATCGTCGCCGCCAGCGCCGGCAGTCGTGAACCCGGCGGGCACGGCGCGGAGGGTAGTTGATGGTGGTAGCGGTCGCCGACGTAGTGTGCGCCGCGATCCTGCTGGTGGCGGGGTTGCGCGCGGGAATTCGCGGCTTCGTGGTGGAGACCTTCACGCTGGGGGCGATTGCGGTGGGTATAGCCGTCGCCATCGTCGGCCACCCGCTCGCGGCGCAGCAGCTCGAGACCTGGTGGGAAACGGCATGGTGGCATCGTCCGCTCGCCTTCGTGGCGCTGTTCGTGGCGTCCTATCTGGTGGTCAAGCTACTGGAGGCCATCTCGCAGCGTGCCTGCGCCGCGCTGCGCCTGAAGGGACTCGACCACATCCTCGGATTCGGGGTGGGTGTTGCCGAAGGCCTGATCGTCGTGTATGGATTCCTGGTCCTGGTACAGGTGCAGACGGTAATCGACACGGGGCCGTGGTTCGCCGATTCGCTGGTGCGGGAACTGGTGCTGCCCTGGATGCTCGCCAACCTCCCGTTCCCGGAACTGCCGGCGCCGGAGTCGGCTACCATATAGCCGTCGTGTTCGAGAACATCATCGGTCACCACGCCACCACTACCGTGTTGCGTGACGAGGTGGTAGCGGGCCGGCTGCCGCGCGCCATCCTGCTCAGCGGTCCCGCCTACAGCGGCAAGCTTTCCATCGCGCTGGAGCTGGCACGCGTGCTGGCTTGCACGCGATCCGGCGGCTGGGGCTGTGAATGCGAGGTTTGCCTGCGCCATCGAGACCTGACCTTCCCCTACCTGTTGTTGCTGGGTTGGCGCTACTGGGAGGTGGAAATACGGGCCGCCGCGGACCTGTTGCAACGGTCACAGTCGGCCGCCTGCTACCATTTCTTTGTACGCGCGGTGCGCAAGCTCACGCGCCGCTACGACGGCCTGCTGTGGGAAGGGGACGAGACCAGGTCGCGCCCGGCCGCGGGCCCGGTGGGCGAGTTGAACGAGCTGCTCGAAGGGCTGGTCCCGGGGTTGACGGGTACCGCGCTGGAGAAGCGCTGCGCGAAGATCGAGACGCAGGTGGGCAAGCTGGTGGCGACCGTGAAGACCGAAAATGTCCCCATCAGCCAGATTCGCAACCTGGAGCGGTGGCTGCACCTGTCCGCGCCGGAGAGCCGCAAGGTGGTGATCCTGGAGCACGCGGAGGGGATCCAGGAGTCCTCCCGCAACGCTCTGCTGCGGCTGCTGGAAGAGCCCCCGGCCGGGGTCCACCTGATTCTGCTCACACGCCGCTCGGATGCCCTGATCGCTACCCTGCGTTCACGGCTGCGGGAGTATGCTTTGCGGGAACGCAGCAGCCGGCAACAGGGCGAGGTGTTGCGGCGGATATTCCGCCGGGAGCAGGAGACGCCATCCTCTCTGCGCGACTACTTCCTCACCTGGCAAGAGTTCGGCGCCGAGAGCCTGAGTGCTCAGGTGACTCGTTTTCTGGCGGCGGTAACCGATCCGCCGCCGAGCGGACAGCGCTGGATCGCCGGGCCGCCCGGCGGCTATGCCCACGCCGCCGGGTTGCCCGAGCGCCTGGAGCGCGAGCGGTTGCTGGCCTTCCTGGAACAACTGTCCGAGGAACTGCGGACCCAGTTGCGGCAGGGCCGGCCGCCGGCGTTGCTGCAATCCTGGGCGTGGCAGGTGGATCAGTGCGTGGCGCGGATGACCGCCCTGCGCATTCAGCCGCGCCACGCGTTGCAGGGGCTCGGCAGCGCGCTGCGCGCCGCGGCCGGCCCGGCACCTTTCACGGGAGAACGAACATGAGGGTTATGCGACGCTTCTATCAGCGCGCCGTGGATCGGCTGGACAGGATCGACTCGGCCCAGTTGCGGGAGCTGCTGCGCCGGCTGGTGTCGGACAACGATCTACTCGGCAAGGTGCTCGACTCCATGGCGCGCGGCATCATCGTCACCGATACCGCCGGCCGCATCCTGCTGGTCAACCGCGCCGCCGAGCGCCTGGTGCGGTTCCGCGACTCCGAGTATGCCCAGCACTGCGTATGGGAGGTGATCTCCGACGCCGAGATCGCGGGCTTCCTGCGCGACACCCTGCGGCGCCAGGAGAACGCCCGCGACCGCGATTTCACCATCGCCTCGGGCGCGCTGCGGACCCTGAGCTTCGGCGTCCTCCCCCTGGTGCAGGAGGGGCATGTCTCCGGCAACCTGATCTACGCCGAGGACGTCACCGAGAGGCGCGCCGCCGAGGCGCGCCTGCGCCGGGCGGAGAGTCTGGCCTCTCTCGCCACCCTTACCGCGGGCGTGGCCCACGAAATAAAGAACCCGTTGGGTGCCATCAGCATCCACCTGCAGCTGATTCAGCGCCGCCTCGGAACGGAGCAGGAGGGACCCGGTGCCGATGCCTGGAGCGCGGTGCGCGAAGCCGTCGGGGTAATAGAGGAGGAGGTCGAGCGCCTGAATCAGATCGTGGTCGACTACCTATTCGCGGTGCGCCCGATGAACATCGATCTGACCAGCGGAGAGGTGAACGAGGTGCTTGCGGAGCTGCTGCGACTGCTGCGGCCGGAGCTGGAGGAGGCGGGGATCGAGCTGCGCGAGCAGTTGAGCAAGAGCCTGCCGCGCGTGCTGCTCGATCAGCGCTACCTGCGCGAGGCGTTGCTCAACCTCATCAAGAATGCCATCGCCGCCATGGTGGAAGACACCTCCGCCGGCCGCCCGCGCGTGCTCTCGGTGGCCTCGTCCACGGACGGCGAGACGGTGACCGTACGGATCGGCGACACTGGGCCTGGCATTCCGCAGGAAATCCAGGGCAAGATATTCGAGCCCTACTTCACCACCCGCGACTTCGGCTCCGGGCTGGGCCTGACGCTGGTTTACAAGATCGTCAAGGAGCATCTGGGGGAGATCGAGCTGGACAGCAAGCCGGGATCCGGCAGCACCTTTTCCATCAGCATCCCGATTCCCCAGACCGAGAGGCGTCTGCTGGCTTCGAGGCGGCTGCCGTATGACCGCTGAACCCATGACCATCCTCATCGCCGACGATGAGAAGAATATCCGCGAAGGGTTGAGCAAGGTGCTGCAGTTGGGAGGCTACGTCCCGCAGATGGCGGCCTCCGGCAGCGAAGCGCTGCGGGTGCTGGAGAGCCGCGCCGTGGATCTGGTGATCGCCGACCTGCGCATGCCGGGCCTGTCGGGGGAGCAGCTGCTCAAGCGGGTGGTTGCCTCCTATCCGGCGATCCCGGTGATCATCCTCACCGGTCACGGCACCATCGAAAGCGCGGTGACGGCGATGCGCGACGGTGCCTACGACTTCCTTACCAAGCCGGTCAACCTGGACCACCTGGAGCTGCTGGTCAAGCGCGCCCTGTCGCGGCGTCAGTTGGTGCTGGAAAACCTGGAGCTGCAGCGCGAGCTGGAGCGGCGCAGCTCGAGCCACAAGCTGGTGACCGCCAGCCCGCCCATGAAGAAGGCGTTCGAGATGGTGGAGCAGGTGGCGCCCAGTCGCGCCTCGGTGTTGATCACCGGCGAGAGCGGGGTAGGCAAGGAGCTGGTGGCCAGTGCGATCCACTCCCTGTCCCCGCGGCGCGGATCGAAATTCGTCCGGGTGCACTGCGCGGCGCTTACCGAGACGCTGGTGGAGAGCGAGCTGTTCGGCCACGAACGGGGGGCGTTCACCGGTGCGGTGTCACGGCGTCGCGGGCGCTTCGAGCTGGCCGACGGCGGCACCATTCTGTTGGACGAGATCGGCGAGATCAGCCAGAACATCCAGATCAAGCTGCTGCGTATTCTGCAGGAGCGAGCGTTCGAGCGGGTGGGCGGCGAGGAGACCCTCCACGTCGACGTGCGGGTGATTGCCGCCACCAATCGTGACCTCAAGGAAGAGATCGAGCGGGGACGGTTCCGGGAGGATCTGTACTACCGGCTCAACGTGGTGCATATCCACGTGCCGCCGCTGCGGGAACGGCAGGCCGACATCGCTTTGCTGGCGGCCGGGTTTCTGAAAGAGTTCGCTACGGAGAACGGCAAGGATCTGGTCGGCATCAAGCCGGCCGCGCTTACCGCGCTGCGCCGTTACTCCTGGCCCGGGAACGTGCGCGAGCTACAGAACAGCATGGAGAGCGCGGTGGTCATGGCGCGGGGCAGCGCGATCGAGCTGCACGACCTGCCGCCGGCCGTGCGCAGCGCGGAGGATGAACCCGCGATCCGGCTGCTCCTGGGATCGACCTTGGACCAGGGAGAGAGAGCGATCATCCGCGCCACCCTGAGTCACCAGCAGGGCAACAAGTCACGGACGGCAGAGGTCCTCGGCATCAGCCGCAAGACCCTGCACCGCAAGATGCGGGAGTACGAGCTGGAAGACTGATAGCGCCCCAAAAGCAGCGCCTGCGGCGCTGCTTTTGGCCCAGCCTCGCCGTACCGTACGGAGCCCTGTCGGTTGTGCCGCTGACGCGCCAATTCGACAGGCTCCTAGTAGACTGTCAATCTCTAACCTTTGGGTAGAGATGACGCAACTTGATGCGGGCATCAGCGGTGGTAAAGCGCCACTCCACTGGCTTGCTGGTCCGATTGCGCTGTTCCATCCAGGCGCTTACTTCGTTGCGCAGCGTGTCGATGTCCGCTATCCGACGAGCCAAACATTGCCGTGCCAGCACGCTGAACTCGCATTCAGCGATGTTCAGCCAACTGCCGTGTTTCGGCGTATACACGAACTCCAGCTTGTCCAGCAACGCGCGCGCCCTCGCTGGCTCAAAGGTCTTGTACAGCGATGCCCCGGTGTGCGTACTCAGGTTGTCCATCAGCAGCGTGATCCGCTGCGCCTGCGGATAGTCTTCTTCCACCAACCGGCGCACCCCTTCCGCCCAGGTCGGCGCCGCATGGTTCGGCGCCACATCGGTCCGCCGCCAATCATCAAACGGCGCGTAGTACATCAGCAAATGTCCCACCCCGTTGCGCTCGTACTCGGCGTCGTAGCGCGCTGCATGGCCAGGACGCATCCCTTGCGGTGGCCGGATCTCCTGCACGCACTGCTTGCTCGACTCATCCATGCAGATCACCGGATAGGACGCATCGTACGGCCGGGTATACACTTCCAGGACGTTCTCCATCCCGCACACGAAGGCGGCGTTCTGCTGTGGCGGGATGCACCACATCTCCTGTCGCCACGGCTTGAGCTCGTTTTTTTTAGCACCTTGCGCACCGTCTCGTGGGATATCGAGCGCACTACCCGACGCCGCTTCAACTCATCGCACAGCATATGCAGGGTCCACCGCGCCCGCCCTGCCGGCGGGTCGCTACAGGCGATGGCGACCAACCGTGCCTCTCCCTCGCCATCCAGCACCGTAGCCCGCTCGCGGCTCCGCTTGCGGCGTACCAACGTAGCCGCCAAGCCGTCCTGCACACAGCGCTTACGCACCTTCTCGACCGTTTGTCGAGTGACCCCCACCTGCTCCACTATCTCAGTGTCGGGTTGTCCAGGTCCGTGTTCCCCCTGGTCTGCCAACAGCAGGATCCGCGCATTCCGCCGCCGGTAGGCGGCCTCCCGTCCGGTCTCTACCAAGCTGGTCAATTCGTCCCGTTCTTCCGCGCTGAGGCGGATCACGTAGAATTTCACTTTCATCCCCTCCCAGAGTGAATGTGATTACTCGAGACCCACTGTAGCACGCATCCCTATCTGGTTGACCCACCACTAGCGGCGCCCGCGTCACGCCTGACGTGGGCCGCTGCCGTGGGCGTCGCCGTGGGCCTGTCCGTCGCCGCGCCGTTGCTTG